>JAFGKX010000121.1 GCA_016928375.1 Candidatus Omnitrophota bacterium
CTCAAGGCTTACATAAAGGCTGGCGCCTTTTGCCCCATTACCCGCTTTATTCAGCGCGTTTACTTCGGCGTGAGCTGAGCCGAATTTTTCATGATAACCCTGCGCTATTATTTTATTATTTTTTACGATAACGCAGCCGACCAAAGGGTTAGGGTGTGTTTTGCCCCGGCCTTTTTCAGCCAGGATTACGGCTTTGCGCATATATTTTAAGTTTTTCGACATATTCATAAGGCAGTTTTATTTTACCGATCAGCCTTTCTTTGTTGTGAATACCGTGACAATCAGAACCACCGGTTACCAAAAGGCCGTTTTCCTGCGCAAATTTTTCAAGCCTTGACGCGGTAGTCTTGCCGTGATCGGAATGATAAACCTCTATACCGTCTATATTGTTTCTGGCCAAAAGAGGCAGGAGAAACTCAACGCCGTTTAACCCAGGATGCGCGATTACGCTTATTCCGTGGGCGTCTTTTATCGTATCTATAACATCTTTGGATGAAAATTTAAAATTACTTACGTAGCATGGGCCGTGATCGCCTATATATTTCGCGAATGCCTCTCCTAAAGACGCGACAAAACCCTTTTTTACCATGTACCTGGCTATATGCAGGCGGCTTAAAGCCACCTGTCCGGCAAATTCTATTATTTCTTTCGCATCAGCACCTATATTATGCTCTTTAAGCTTACTCACTATCTTATCAAGCCGCTCTATCCTGTTTTCCCGTATGGATGTTATCATATCATTCAATTTTTTATTTTTGCTGTCCATGAAATAACCCAGTATGTGCAATTCTCTTTCGCCTTCCTGCGCTGTTATTTCTATCGCAGGTATAATCTCTATCTCATGGGCTTTCCCCAGAGCTTCGGCCTGCTCAAGAGTGCTTATGCAGTCATGGTCGCAAAGAGCTATACAGCAAAAACCCTTTTTCCTGGCGTATGCAATTGCCTCTTCAGGAGTAAGGGTTCCGTCGGAATTGGTCGTATGTATATGAAGATCAGCGTACTTTTTCATCCTTCGACGCGCTCCTCATTTTATTCGTCGCTTGCTCAGGATGAACCCTGAGCTCGTCGAATGGGTTCATTCTCTTTGTTTATCCTGTCGAGTATACCGTTTACGAATTTGCTAGATTCGGTATCGCCGTATTTTTTCGCAAGTTCAACTGCTTCATTTATGGATACTTTAGGCGGCACATCTTTAAGAAACAAAAGTTCATACGCGCCCATTCTTATGATATTGCGGTCTATTACCGCCATGCGCTTAAGCTGCCAGTTCTGCGCATAAGAAGATATGGTGCTGTCTATTCTTTCCATGTTCTTGATGGTGCCACCGGCAAGCGATGTGGCGAAATCTTTGACCTCTTCCTCGGCAGAAGCATACCCTTCCGGCCTTTGCCAGAAATCCTCCAGGAATTTCGCGAAATCCTCTTTCCTTATATCAAGCTCGTAAAGGATTTGTAAAGCTATCTCTCTTGCCCTGCTTCTTTTTCTCATTTTATCTGGCCCAGTAAATTTGCCATTTCAATCGCTGAAAGCGCGGCGTCTTTGCCCTTATTGCCTTCTTTTGTGCCTGCGCGTTCTATCGCCTGCTCTATGCTGTCAGCTGTTATTACCCCGAAAATCACGGGTATTCCCGTATCAAGGCTCACCTTAGCTATTCCTTTTGCGGCTTCGCTTGCGACATAATCAAAATGCGGAGTCGCGCCGCGTATTATGGTGCCAAGGCATATGACTGCGTCATATTTTTTGCTCTTAGCCATTTTTTCGGCTGCCAGAGGTATTTCAAAAGCTCCCGGCACCCAAGCAAGTTCTATTTCCGAATCCTTTGCTCCGTGACGCGTAAGCGTGTCAACAGCGCCCTCGACCAATTTCTTTGTAATGAAATCATTGAACCTCGACGCGACAAGCCCAAACGTCTTTCCCTTTGCTATCAACTCACCCTGTATCGTCTTCACCATCTTACACCTCCAAAATTTATTCCGTAAATTTTGTCCCGAGCGCTATTAAGATGCGAGCGAGTGCGAGCATCTTATACTAGCGAGGGGTTTCCTATACCTTTTCCAGTATATGCCCTAGTTTTTCTTTTTTTGTTTTCAAATATTTTATATTTTTTTTATGCGGATTTATTTCAAGCGCAACCCTTTCTGTTATCTTCAAGCCATACCCTTCAAGCCCGATTATTTTGTTCGGGTTGTTTGTCAGAAGCTTTATATTTTTTAATCCAAGGTCAGCCAAAATCTGCGCGCCTATGCCATAGTCCCTTAAATCGGATTTAAAACCAAGGGCATTGTTTGCCTCGACAGTATCCATACCCTTATCCTGAAGCGCGTATGCCTTTAATTTATTTGCCAGGCCTATGCCGCGGCCTTCCTGGCGCATATAAAGAAGCACTCCGTTTCCTGATTTGGATATTTTTTGCATAGCTTGTTTAAGCTGCGAGCCGCAATCGCATCTTTTTGAGCCGAATACATCGCCGGTAAGGCATTGCGAATGCACTCTTACTAAAGGCGCGGTTTTTTTGTCTTTGATATTTCCTGTAATCAGCGCTAAGTGGTGGTTATTATCTGTTTTTGATTCATAGACATAAAGATCAAACTCGCCAAACTCAGTAGGAAATTTTGTCTTGGTTATGCATTTTACTAATTTTTCTCTCTGCCTTCTGTAATGGATAAGATCCTGTATTGTGCATATTTTTAGATTATGTATTTTTGCAAATTTAAGCAGATCGGGCGTTCTTGCCATTGTGCCGTCGTCTTTCATGATCTCGCATATAACGCCTGCAGGATAAACTTCGGCTAATTTTGCCAGGTCAACTGCTGCCTCGGTATGCCCTGCCCTTACTAAAACACCGCCTTCTTTTGCGCGAAGCGGAAAAACATGTCCTGGCTTTATCAAATCCTGAGGCCTGGTTTTTTTATCAATTAATACTTTCACGGTCTTTGCCCTATCATGAGCGGATATACCTGTGGTTGTATCTTTTTTTGCGTCAACGGAAATCCCCCACGCTGTCCCGAATGGCGTATGCGCGCCGCTAAACATAGGGTGCAGGCTTAATTCATCCATGCGCCTTCCTTCCAACGCAACGCAGATAAGGCCCCTGCCGTATTTAGCCATAAAATTTATTGCTTCAGGCGCGGCAAATTCCGCAGCCATAACAAGGTCGCCTTCATTTTCGCGGGATTCGTCATCTATTACAATGGCCATCCTGCCCGCTTTTATATCTTTTATTATTTCTTCCATAAAATAAAAAATCCCGAAGTTATATCCTCGGGAAATAATAAAAAATCCTAAACCGCCTTCTCCCATCCAGACTATACTGTTGGCACCTGGATTACACAGGTTCAACCCCGAAATTTCGGGGCTCGTTGGCTCTAACAACCAGTTGGGAAATACTCCCTTTCCCGAAGACCACATCAATATACCATAAAAATTATTATTGTCAAGTAGAAATGGGGTTGCTGTCAACCAGATTTTAAAATGTC
>JAFGKX010000122.1 GCA_016928375.1 Candidatus Omnitrophota bacterium
CAATAATTTTCGTACCTATGGCACCCTGTATAACGACTTCGAATAACTGCCTCGGAATAATCTCTCTAAGCTTCTCGACTAAGGCGTGGGCTTTTGCCTGTGCTTTATCCACATGAACCATAGAGGACAGCGCCTCGCATGGAGCGCCGTTTAAAAGTATATCCAGCTTCACTACCTTACTTGTGCGGTATTCCAGGAATTCATAATCCAATGATCCAAAACCTCGGGTAGCGGATTTAATCTTATCATAAAAATCCACGATAATCTCGGACAAAGGAAAATGATACGTAATCTTTACCCTGTCCGTCGTAAGGTATTCCGTACTTAAATAAACGCCGCGGCGCTGTATGCAAAATTCCATAATGTTGCCCAATGTGTCCGTCGGGATAAAAAGATCAGCGCGCACAAAAGGCTCTGCTATTTTTAAAATCTGGTGCACCGGCGGAAACTTAGCGGGATTATCTACATCCAGTACTTTGTCACCCATAATTGTAATTTTATACACAACACTGGGAGATGTTATTATAAGATTTAAATCATATTCTCTTTCAAGCCTTTCTTCTATTATCTGCATATGCAAAAGCCCCAGGAAGCCGCATCTAAACCCGAACCCTATGGAGCCTATGCTCTCCGGCTCGTATACAAAAGACGCGTCTGAAAGCCTGAGCTTCTCCACGGCATCGCGCAGCATCGGAAAGTCCTTGTTGTTTACCGGATAAATACCGCAGAATACCATGGGCACTGCCTTTTTATATGAAGGCAGGCTTTCGGATGTCGGATTTAGCGAATCAGTGGCAGTATCTCCTATGGTTATATCTTTCGCATCGCGTATATTCGCGGTAAAATACCCGACTTCACCGCTGCTTAAAGAATCTATTTTGGTCATTTTGGGTTTAAAAATACCTACTTCGATAATTTCAAAAATTTTACCGCTTTGCATAAACTGGACTTTCATCCCGGGAAGCACTATTCCGTTTACTATCCTTATATATACAATGACCCCTTTATATTTATCGTATTGCGAATCAAACACAAGCGCCTGCAGGGGTTTAGCGGCATCGCCGAACGGCGGCGGCACGCGCTCCACGATTTTTTCGAGTATATTCTCGCAACCGGTACCGTCTTTTGCGCTTGCTAAAATTATTTCATCTTCTTCGATACCCAGAATATCCTTTATCTGCTTTTTTACTTCGTCAACGCGGGCATTGGAAAGGTCTATTTTATTGATAACCGGTATTATCTTCAGGTTATGTTCAAGCGCCAGGTAAAGATTCGCCACTGTCTGCGCCTCGACGCCCTGCGCAGCGTCTACAAGCAATATAGCGCCCTCACACGCGCCTATAGACTTGGAAACTTCGTATGAAAAGTCTACGTGCCCGGGCGTATCTATCAGGTTTAGCAGGTATTCATTATTGTCTTTCGTTTTATATTTTAAATAAACCGAAGACGCCTTTATCGTTATACCGTGCTCCCTTTCAAGGTCCATATCGTCCAGTAATTGATTTCTGAACTCTCTTTCGGAAACCGCGCCGGTAATCTGCATCAGCCTGTCGGCCAGCGTACTTTTACCGTGGTCTATATGCGCTATTATACAAAAATTGCGTATGTTATTAAGCAGCATTAAATATCATCCTTTTCCCCGTATCCAGTAATATTTTTAAAAACTGCCTGCTTGGGCTTTCTGCGTATACCCTTAATATCGGCTCTGTTCCTGAGGCGCGCAAAAGCAGCCAGCTTGTGTCATTTAAAATAAATTTTAATCCGTCGTAATCTTTTATATCCGCGATCTTTTTGCCTGCTAATTTATCCGGCACTTTTTCTTTTAATGCCTCGATAGATGCCTTACCTTTATCCGAAGGTATTTTTAAATCAATCCTGTCATAATAAAGCCTGCCGTATCTTTTTTCCAATTCGGACATGATTTTGTGAATCGGCTTTTTTTCTGCGGCTGATGTTTCCATAAGAAAAAGCCCGGAAACAATACCGTCTCTCTCTGGTATATAGCCTTTAAACCCTATTCCTCCGGATTCTTCTCCGCCTATTAAAACATCCTCATGCAGCATAATCTCCGATATATTCTTAAACCCTACAGGCACCTCAAGTAGTTTTAATTTAAAATCCGCGGCTATTTTCTCTATCCGGCTGGTGCCGGATATGGTCTTCACCACCGTTCCTTTAAGGCGGCGATATTCGAGCAAATGTAAAAGTATAAGGGATATTATTTCGCCGCTTGACAAATACCTGCCTCTTGCATCGGCTGCGGCTATTCTGTCTGCGTCGCCGTCTAAGGCAATAGCTACATCCGGGCGTTGTTTTTTTGCTGTTTTTAAGAAAACTTCGAGGTTTTTCGGCACCGGTTCTGGATTTACGCCGCCGAAGGACGGATTTCTTTCATTCCTGATTACCGTTGTTTTTACTTTGCCGCGCGAAAGCAACTCCTCTATGTAGCCTGTGCCTGTACCGTACATGTAATCTACAAGCAGTTTCATACCGCTGTTTTTTATAAGATTTAAATCTATGTACTTTTTTATAAACCCGAGGTAATCGGAATCTATATTTTGCACGGCAATCAAACCTCTATCTTTGGCCTCGTCGAAATCAACGGCCTTGACCGAGGCCTGAGGGATAAGTTTTTCTATTTTCAATGTCACTGATATAGCGGCGGACGCCGCATTACCGGTCTTAAATTTTATTCCGTTAAAACCTGCAGGATTGTGGCTTGCGGTTACAACAATGCCGCCGGATAAGCCTTTTTCTTTTATATAATACGTGACGGCAGGCGTGGGAACGGATTTTTTCGTAAAAATAACTTTAATATCATTAGCCGATAAAATACCACTTACAGTTTTTGCATATTCTTCGGATAAAAACCTATTATCATAACCAACGATAATAACCGGCTGCTTACCGGCAGTAGTGGATGATTTGACATAATCCGCAATTGCCTGCGACACTTTACGCACATTCTCAAAAGTAAAATCTTCCGCTATAATACCGCGCCAACCATCTGTGCCAAATTTAATTGCTGCCATTTATGCCCTTTTTAGCGAATCTATTGCTTTTTTGATATCCTTTGCGCCAAATATATAAGTTCCCGCGACCAGCACATTAGCTCCGGCATCCACTGCTTTTTTGGCTGTTTTTTCATTTATGCCGCCGTCAACCTGTATGTAGCCTTTAAAGGATTTTCTTATTTTTGCTATTTTTGGTAAAACATTTTCCATAAACTGCTGCCCGCCAAAACCCGGCTCCACCGTCATAAATAATACCATATCCACTATACCCAAAACATCATTCAACGCATCAGCCGGCGTATTTGGTTTTATAGATACGCCTGCTTTTATTTTAGCGGATTTGATTTTTTCAATAATAGATTTTACATCTTTCGCCGCTTCCATATGCACGGTTATTATATCGCTGCCCGCTTTTATAAAATCATCCAGGTATTTCTGCGGGTTTTCTATCATAAGGTGCGAATCAAGAATAAGGTTGGTGGCCTTTCTTAATTCCTTTACAACCGGCGCGCCTATAGTGATATTCGGGACAAAATGACCGTCCATGACATCAATATGTATCCAGTCAGCGCCTGCAGCCTGGACGCGTTTTACTTCATCCGCAAGGCGGCTGAAATCCGCTGCCAATATTGACGGGGCTACGATGATATCCTGTTTCATGTTTTCATCCTTTTAAAACTGCAGCTTGGTTTCCATCTCCTGCGCCGCAATCTGCTTTTTTGGCCCTATAACAGCCATATTAAGAGAATTATTTGCAAAAAGCGCTTTTGCCGTTTTTTTCACGTCGGATAACGTTACTTTTTCTATTTGCGCTATAATCTCATCTTTTGTAAGAATCTTCCCTATGCTGGTAGCCTGCTCGCCTAAAAACAGCATATTAGACATAGTATCTTCAAGCCCCATGAGAAGCTGGCCTTTGAAATATTCCTTTGCCCGTACAAGCTCCTCTTTTTCGACGTACTTTTCTTTTAATTTTACCAGTTCCGAAATTATAACCGATACTGCCTCAGCAGCCTTATGCGTATCTACGCCGGCATGAATAAACAAAGAACCGGTGTCTATGAATTCCTTTGTGCCGGAGGCTATTTCATACGCAAGGCAGCGTTTTTCTCTTACTTCATTGAATAAACGGCTCGACATATTTCCGCCAAGTATCAGGTTTAAAATCCCCTGCGCGTAACGTTGCGGGCTTAGCCTGGTTGCAGCATGTGTACCCAGGCATATATGCGTTTGCGCTGTATCTTTATCGTATAGATTTATTTGCGGCATTTTTTGCGCAATCTTTACTTTTTTAAAGCTATATCCTTCGCCTGAGCCCTTATGCCTGAAATGTTTCTTCAAAAGGCCTATCACGTTGTCATGCTCTATGTCTCCGCACGCTACAGCTGTTATGTTTAACGGCGCATGATATTTATCCATGTAGCCTATCAGATCATTTCTTTTGATGCGCCCTACCGTATCGAATGTGCCCAGCAGAGACCTGCCCAACGGATGTTCGGGCCAAAGCAGCGCATCCAGGAGTTCGTGCACGTATTGGTTCGGCAGGTCCATATACATCCTTATTTCTTCGACAATAACGTTTCTTTCCTTATCTATTTCCTTGTTTTCGAAAGTTGAATTAATCAGCATATCCGAAAGGACATCAATTGCGCGCTCAAGATATTTTGAGACAATTTTTATATAATAGCATGTATATTCTTCCGATGTAAACGCATTGAAGATTCCGCCTACTCCTTCTATTTCTTCTTTAATCTGTTTGTAATTTCTTGTTTTTGTGCCCTTAAAAAGCATGTGTTCCAAAAAATGCGATATGCCCTGTAAGTTATCAGGCTCGTACCTTCCGCCGGTTTTTACCCACAGCCCCAAGGTCATCGAATGCATGTTGGGCATCCTGTCGGTTATCACCGTTAAATTATTGTTTAACTTGCTGGTTTTATGCATCTGGGTCTATGTGTCCTCCTTTTGAATCAAGGTATGTCTGCAATATTATCTGCGCCGCTACTTTATCTATCAGGCTTTTTCTTTTTTTCCTGCTGACATCAGCTGAAAGCAGAAGCCTTTCCCCTTCTTTTGTGCTTAAGCGCTCACAGTAAGGCACGATCGGTATCGAAATTTTTTCTTTTAATTGATTGATGAATTTATTGACCTTCTGCGTCTGCTTGCTCTCCGTGCCTTTCATGGTTATGGGCAGGCCAACGACAAGCTCGTTAGGCTGATAATGCCTTATAAAACCTATTATGATATTTATATCGTTTTCGAGTGTTTTTCTTTCTATAACGCTAATACCCGTAGCTATAGTATCGGTTTGATCGCTTATGGCCACGCCTATTCTTCTATCGCCTACATCCAGCGCCAATGTTCTCATTCCGCACCTTTCTGCTATTCCCACGCCCTTTATTATAAAAGGCGCGGGATTATAAAAATTTTCTTAAGGGTTTATTTTTTTCTATTTTTTCCACAAGATTTTTAACAAGCTCGGATTTATCTTTTCTGCATACCAGGGTCGCGTCATCCGTGTGTATGATTATGATATCTCTTAAGCCCACAGTGCCGACAAGGTGCTCATCGTTGCTTACGATAATACAGCTTTTAGTGCCTACGCTTTCATGGCTGCCCATTACAATATTGTTCCGCGCTTTATGCTTCATTATCTCCGCTATGTTTTTCCATGAACCTATATCGTATAATTTAAAATTGGTTTTCACCACGCACACGCGCTTCGATTTTTCCATAACCGCATAATCTATGGATATGTCGTCAAAACCCTTGTAATGCCTGGCAATCGCTTTATCGAATTTATTTGTGCCGGCGTACATTTTAATAAATTTAAGCCCGAGCGAAAGTTTAGGTGCGCATTTATTTATCTCTTCCATCATAACCGAGGCTTTAGATATAAAAATACCGCCATTCCAGAAGTAATTTCCACTTTTTAAAAATTGCTTTGCTCTTTTAGCATCGGGCTTTTCTACAAATGCGTCGGCACGAAAAATATTGTTTTCTATATTTTTACCTGTTTTTATATAGCCAAATCCCGTAGAGGCGAATGTGGGTTTTATGCCTATGGTAACTACAGCATTTCCCAGGCACGCGTATTCCGCGGCTGTTTTAATCGCGGCCCTGAATTTATCGTTATCCAGTATTAGCTGATCCGCCGGCAGCACTATAAAAACTGCGCTAGGGTCTCTCGTATTTATAATAACAGACGCAAGCCCTATGGCAGCAGCAGTATTTTTGCTCTCAGGCTCAGGGATAATATTGGATTGCGGAATACGAGGAAGCTGCTTTCTGACTTCTTTTGCCTGCAGTTTATTCGTTATGATGAGTATATTTTTATTATCGACAATTCCCTGCAGCCTTGAAACCGCCTGCTGAATAAGCGTAGTCTTGCTTCCAAAAAAAGAAAGAAGGTACTTAGGCCTGTCCATCCTGCTTTTAGGCCAAAATCTCTTTCCCCGTCCACCTGCTATTATTACCGCGTATAATGACATAAATTATTCC
>JAFGKX010000123.1 GCA_016928375.1 Candidatus Omnitrophota bacterium
AATAGATAATATAAATATATTAATGGCTTAATAATCCTATGGCTAAAAATAAGATTTATATCTTGACACTGTCTATAATTTATTATATAACTATTACATAGAGAAAAGTTTTATAATTATACTATAGGCGGATAAAAAATTATGAATAGTGCCATAAGGCCTAAAAAAATATTAACTAAAGGTCTGATTTCATTTAACGAAACCAGGCCTTTTTTATTAAATACCCAAAATGAGCTATTTTAAAATACTTGGATTCGAAAAAGAGCCATTTTCCACAAGCCCTGACCCGGATTTTTTCTATCTTTCAAAAGAGCACGAAACCGCCCTCACTAATATATTGATAGAGCTAAGGCTAAAGAGAGGCCTAAGCGTTATTCTTGGGGATGTTGGAACAGGAAAAACCACCCTTTCGAGAAAACTTATCCAGGAATTAAAGGACAGGCAGGATTTTATATTTCACATAATACTGGATCCGTCTTTTGGCGATGAACAATTATTTTTTACTTCATTGGCCAGGAATTTCGATATTAATATCAGCGAATCGCCTTCGCTGACAATCCTGGACCTCAGGGAATCGCTGGAAAGATTCCTTTTTCAGAAAGGCGTAACGGAAAACAAAATAGTTACGCTGGTTATAGATGAAGCCCAGAAATTGAGCGATAGCTCCCTGGAGATACTGCGGGTGCTGCTTAATTACGAAACAAATGAATTTAAACTATTACAGCTGGTTCTACTGGGCCAGGTGGAACTGCACGCCAAAATAATGGCAATACCGAATTTTTTCGACCGCATCAGTTTTAAATATACCTTAAACCCGCTGGATTTAAATGAAACAAAAGAGATGATAGATTTTCGCATCAGGCAAGCAGGCTATAAAGCGAATATGCATATATTCCTGGACGATGCTGTAAAAGAGATTTATCAACATACAAAGGGTTACCCCAGGCGCATAACTATGCTATGCCATAAGGCGCTCAAGGCCCTTGTCTTAAAAAGCAAGTTTGCCGTAGATGGCGAATTAATCCGGGAAATAGTCGGAAAAGAAACGGAAATGGGATGGCACAGGACAGATCAGTTAATCCAGAAAAACAGCTGCTAAAATTAATTGAAGATTCAAAATCGGCAGGCGGCGCGGGTTTTCAAAAGCAGGCAATAAAACGCCAAAGCTTAAGTTTTATTTCTTTTTTAGCGTGGAGGGGCAGGTTTTCGTTTTCGAAGGATTTAGCCAAAAAATGGGCGGCAATATTACTGCCGCGCATCCTGGATATCAGGACGGTAAACAGGGCTTTGATTTTTTTTATCGTTGTTTCGGTAGTTTATTTTATAATAAATACGTACTCCTGTATGATTAGCATGAATAATATTTCTCTGTCGAACTTTAAGGCTGAAGCTGCTGCAGAAAAATTTACTTCTGTCGCAGAACAACCCGGTGTTAAAAAACCGGCGTCATTTTATGCCGAGACCATAAAGCAGAAGAATATTTTTAAGATGGGGGCAAGGCCGGTATCCTCCGTTTCAAAGCAGGAAACTTTCCGCGGCCCGTCTCCGCGGGTAATAGAGGCAACACAGCATTTACGTTTAGCCGGAATTTCCTGGTCAAGGGACCCGGATGCCATGATAGAAGACACAAAAGCCGCAAGGACATATTTTGTTAAAAAAGGAGAGATGATAGGAGAGATTAAGGTAGAGGGCATTTTCAAGGATAAAGTTATATTAGGTTTTGGCGGCGAAGAAGTAGAAATAAGATGACATTATACAAAAACAGATTTTTTTATAAGAGTATTTTACCTGCGGCATCAGTAATATTGTTTTTTCTGATGACGGTAGCGTTGTTTAATTATGCGAAAGCCGAAAGCGTAAGCGTGCCTGTAATATCCAAAGACATGAAAGACACTACTCCGCTGGCTGAGGGCATGGAGGGAAGGCTTTCTCTGGATCTACGCAACATAGATGTGGTGGATGCGCTCAAGTTTCTTTCTATGAAAGCAAGGGTTAATATCATTGCTACGAAGAATGTTACGGGCAGGATAACCCTTATGGTGGAAGATGTAAGGGTGCAGGATGTATTTGACATTATGCTGCGTTCAAATGGCCTCGCCTATACAAAAGAAAGCGATATCTATAATGTAATGACAGAAGATGAATATAAAGAGCTTTTTGGAAAAAAATTCTCCGATATTCGCCAGGTTAAAACTTTTAAACTACGCTATGCCATACCCGAGCAGGCATTCAGCGTGCTTGATGCCTTAAAAAGCGATATAGGCAGGGTCCTTGTTGAACCGGATTCTGGCACTGCCCTTGTAATGGATACTCCGGATAAAATAAAAGATATTGATGGGGCTATTGCTGCGCTGGAGGAGAAGAACATGGTTGAAGTATTCAACCTGAAGTACGCAAAGGCAAAAGATATCGAAGAGCAGCTTAAATTACAACTGGATTCCAAAAAGGTCGGTACTGTTAAAGCGGATGAGCGTTCAAATCAGGTTATTGTGCAGGCGCTGCCTGAAAGAATGGCTCAGGTAAAAAAAATAATAGAAGCGTTGGATAGTAAAACAAAAGAAGTTTTAATCGATACCAAGATAATTAAAGTCAAGCTAAGCGATGCGATGGAAAGCGGTGTTCAATGGGAAGGCCTGGTAAATCTTGGAAAAAGGTTTGGAATGACATACATGGGCTCTTATCCTTTCAGCCCTATCCAGGCGACGACCTCTGCGTTTAGGACAAGAAGCCAGGTCTATGATGCCCTGCAGAACGATATCGGTTCGTATCCTTCAAGCGGATTGACTACGCCTGCAACAGCGGGTTCTGTAGTTTCGCCTGGCGAAGAAATACATGTAGGCATAGTAGATAAAGACCTCGACTTGGATGCTGTTGTTAAATATTTGCAGTCGCTTGAAAATACGCAGATACTTTCAAATCCGAAAATAGCTGTTATAAACAACCAGGAGGCCCGTATCCACGTAGGAGAAAGGCAGGCATACGTAACCACCACTACCACGACAGGGCAGACAACCACAACAGTATCGGAAGAAGTGACATTCGTCGATGTCGGAATTCAGATGGCCGTTACCCCTACGATAAATGATGACGGATATGTTACCATGAAAATAAAGCCGGAGGTCTCCAGCGTTACATCGACACTTACTACTCCGTCCGGAAATAAAATTCCCATAATAGATACTTCAATGGCAGAGACCACCGTTATGGTAAAAGACGGCTCTACCATTATAATAGGAGGTTTGCGCAAGGAAGAAAAAACAAAAGAATCGGAAGGGGTGCCGTTTTTATCCAAGATACCGATTTTGGGATTTTTATTTAAAAACAAATCTGAAGGAGTCGAACGCACAGAACTGTTGGTTATGATAACCCCGCATATTGTAAGCGGTGATATTTTAACTACAGGCGACGAGAGAGATTTCAGGTATTTGCCGGGCAAGGATTATAAGGATTATAAAGATTTTACGCAGGAAACGGATCTTAAGCATCCTGATGCGGCCTTGGAAGAAAAAATAAAGCCGTATAAAGAATATTCAAACGAAAGGGAATGAAATGTTAAAAAATAGAGCATTGGTAATATTTATAAGCGCTATATTTCTTATTCAGCCGGCTATATGCCTCGCCGCAAAAGGGCCTTCGCAGGATGCGGCGGAACTTAAGGCGAAATACGAAAGCCTGCTTGCAGAATTCGAGGCATTGAAGCAGGACAGGGATAATGTCCTGGCGCAGACAAAGCGGCTGCTTGAAGGAAAATCTAAACTTGTGGAAACTGAAGAGGCGGCGGCGAAATTACAGAAGGAAAATGAGGCGTTGGATGCAAAAAGCAGAGAGGCCTCTTCCCAGAATCAGAAGCTGCAGGATGAGATAGCCGGCCTTAAATCCGCGCAGGCGCAGATAACCGCCGAAAGGGATAACCTTAAAGCCGAATGCGAAAAACTGCAAAAAGGCACTGCTGTCTCGGAACTAAAGAAAAAAGTTTCGGCTGTTGAGAAAGAAGGCAAAACAAAACTTTCCGAACTCGGCAAAAAATATGATTTGCTTAACAGGGAGTCAAAGAAGGTAAAAAACGAAGCGTCTAAGGCTGTTAAGGCCAAAGAAGGCGCGATTAAAAAATCCGAAAAGCAGGCGAAAGATATTAAAGACCTTAAAGCCAAAATTGCCGGGCTTGAAAAAAATTGCAATGATGCCCTGAAGAAAAATAAGGCGCTGGAGCAGGAAATAAGAAATCTGCCGCCCAAATTTTCAGAAATGGCAAGACAGAATAAAATGCTTATAAAAGAAACAGGCGAGATGCATTATAATCTTGGAGTATTTTACACCAAAAACAAAGAATATGAGCGCGCTATAGCGGAGTTTGAAAAGGCCGTGGAAATAAATCCGGATAATGCTCATGGATATTTTAACCTGGGCTATATATATGCCGAATATCTCGTTGACCGTAAAAGAGCAATAGAAAACTTCAGGCGTTTTCTGCACTGCACAAAGAGTGATGACAAAGACGTAGACTGGGTCAAAAAATACCTTCTTACGTGGGAAACATATGAAGGCAAAGTGCCTATGGAATAATATTGCATTCTGTCTGATTTTGTCCTGTGTTTTATTTTGTTTATCCGCCTACGCTGAAACTAAAGGCGGCGTTGAATTAATAATGTCGCTTGATAAACAAGAATACAAAAAAGGCGAAACAATAGCCGCGGAATTTAAATTAAAAAACACAGGCAAACAGCAGGTGTATATAAATAAAAGGTTCTTTATTCCCGGAGAAATATCTCTGTCGGTAATAGCGCCTTCGGGCGATAGCCTGCCGTGTAAGGTTTCTTATGAACCGGGGCTTCCTAAAACAGATTATTTTGCGCTGCTTTTACCGGGCGAAGAAATAGCCGCCGAGAGGAAAATATCCATAAATTATTATTTTGATTTTAATGAACCCGGTGTTTATAAAATCGCCGCGTCATATCAGAATAAATACGGCAGCGAGCTCGGCATAGATGCTTTTAAAGATAAGGTTGCATCGAAACCCGTTACTATAAAGATAATGCAATAGAATGAAACGGATTGTTTTAGCGGTATTATTTTTATTTTTTATAAGTTACGCAAATGAGCCTGTATTTGCCGAGCGGCAGATTTTAGCTTCCGAAAAAATAGGCGAGGCGTTTGGAAGGCCTGTAAATGCAGCTGAATTTTATTATTTTTATAAAACAGCGTCCATATTTACGCGTACAGGAAAAGACAACCGCAGTGAAGATGAAACAAGGGCCGAGGCGTGGCAGAACCTGATATTTCGGTATGAGGCCGCCAGGCTAAATATTACCGTTACGCCGGAGGAAGTGAAAAAAGAACTTGAGCGTTTATTGTTGCAGAAAAATATAGAATATGGCAGCGATAAATACCGCGTTTGGGCTATGGAACAGTTTCAGGAAGATGCAGGTATTTTGGAGCGGCGTATATCGGACTTGCTTATAATAAGTAAATTGCTTGAGATAAAAACCAATCCTGAGGTAACTGTTACAGAAAAAGAAGCAAAAGAAAAATTTTTAAACCAATATAATTCTTTTGAAAGCGAATATATAAGGTTTGAAACAGGGCAGGAAGCAGAAGATTTTGCTAAAAAAGCATCGAAAAGCCCGAAGCTATGGTTTGATGCTTACAGAGAGAAAAAACCATTGGGCCAAAAAGGCGCGGCCTGGATAAACATAATGTCTCTGGAGGCGCTGATAGACCTTTGGAAAATACCAAAAGAAGATGCCTACAGGATATTGGGTCATAACAAAGGCGATTTTATTCCTGTCAAGTTTTATTACGGCGACGCGGCATTTCGTTTATTAGATAAAAAAGAAGCTGATGTAAGCCAGTATGATGATAAAAAGAAACAATATTATATTAATACGATTACGCAAAGTAAAAAATACAGAATAGCAAAAGAATATTTCGATGATCTGATAAAGCGAGCCTCTTACAGGGATTATGAGGCGGAGAAAAGAAAAGAGGTAAAATTGCAGGAACTTAAAAACAAATCCTTAATAGTGCTCGACACTACTCAAGGCGAAATAACAGTACAGTTGTTTCCGGAAAAGGCTCCTCTGGCATGTGAAAATTTTATTGCTTTGGCTGAAAAAAATTATTACAACGGCATTATATTTCACAGGGTCATCAAAGGTTTTATGATACAGGGGGGCGATCCTACGGGCACAGGCACGGGCGGAAACTCTATTTGGGAAAAGCCTTTTCAGGATGAGGTAAGCGCAGATCTTACTTTTAATAAAAAGGGCCTTCTGGCTATGGCAAATTCAGGCCCTAATACGAACGGCAGCCAATTTTTTATAACTACGAAAGAAACGCCATGGCTAAACGGAAAACACACGATATTCGGCGAGGTTATATCCGGCTATGATGTGGTTGAAAAAATAGAAAATGTCGCAAAAGATTCTTCGGACAAACCAAAAAAGGAACAGAAAATAATAAAGGCATATATAAAAACGGGTCCCTCGCTAATATAAAATGCTCGTACCTACTCGCATTTTAGTAGCGCTCGGGACAATTTTAACTTTGTTAAAATTGGAGGCGCAAATGAAAATAGGTAGTTTAGAAAAGATAGTGGTGTTGGTGATGGTAGTGATATTTGGCGTTGTCGGCGTTGTCCAGGCAGCGCAGAAGGCGCAGGCTGCGCCTGCAAAAGCGCCGACAGTGTCTCAGGAAAAGATGAGAAAGATGATACAGGATGCAAAGGCAAAACTAAATAACACATCCTGGGAAATAGAGCTTAAGAAACAAATGCTTACCGCTGAAGGAGCTAAAAAGGCAGCGCCTGCAGCGGAAAAAAGCAATATAGCTTTCCGCGACAATAAAGTAGAAATATCTTTTTTAGCAAAGGATGGATTTACCCCAACCAATTATTCGGTGCGTTTAAAAGGCAAGGATAATGAAATAGTAATATGGGAAACCATGCAGACAAGCGTTGATAAAGGCGTGGCATTCTGGCGCGGCGAAATAGAAAACAACGTAATGAGAGGCGTATTAAGCTGGCAGGTGAAAGAAAACAATAAGCAGGATTATTCTTTTGTAAGCACTTCATCATCCGTAGCAGCGGCTGCGCCTGAAGTAGCTGCGCCTGCGCCGGCCAAGACAGTCACACCTGTTGCCGCAGCGCCTGCGCAAACGAGCAAGAAAAAAGGCTGGTGGGGGAAATAATGTTTAAAACATGCCTAAACGTCATTGCGAATCCCGCCGTAGGCGGGATGAAGCAATCCCATAAAAAAGAG
>JAFGKX010000124.1 GCA_016928375.1 Candidatus Omnitrophota bacterium
GATGCACTGGAATATCGCGCTATGTTCGCTGTCTACGGGGATAATGCTCGCATTGTGTTTTTTTGCCGCATTAATAATCACATTGCCTGCCATAACCAACGATTCTTTATTCGCAAGACATATTTTTTTACCGGCTCGTATGGCGCATAAAAGAGAGTTCAGCGCGCAGGCGCCCGATAAGGCCATAACTACTATATCAACCTCTTTCGCCTCTGCCAGTATTTCAAGCCCGACAGGAGTCGAAAACAATTTAATGTTCGACAAAGATACTCTTTGCTTAAGATCGGATATCTTTTCCGGGTTTACGACACATACAGCTTTGGGCTTAAACTTTCTTATCTGCTCAGCCAATAACGGCGTATTGCCGTATGTAGAAAGCGCTTGTACCGTAAAATCTTCTTTTAAAAACTCCAACACATTGAGGGTATTTACACCTATAGAGCCCGTAGAACCAAGAATAGCTACTTTTTTCATTGCGCACCTTTTAGCTTAAAAATTTCATATAAAAATAAAATATCGGAGAAGTAAACAACAAGCTATCTACCAGATCTAACATCCCTCCCAGGTTTCCAAATATAGTGCTTGAATCCTTTACCACGCAATCTCTTTTTATCAGGGATTCGGACAAATCCCCTATCTGCCCTAAAATACCCAGCAGAATACCCAGTATGCTAATATGCATCAGTTCTATCTGCGGTATCAGGGGCGCGCATAAAAATGCCGCTAAAAATGAGCACAAAAATCCGCCTACAGCCCCTTCTATTGATTTTTTCGGGCTTATCCTAGGGATCAAAAGATGAACACCTATGTATTTGCCGAAAAAATACGCGCCCATATCTCCGGACTTGGTTACAATAAGCAAGAATAAAACCATCATCCTGCCGTCGGGCACTATCAAATCGGATGTGCGTATTTTAACAAGAAAGGAAAAAAACCAGCTTATGTAAAATACAGCGAACATCGTAATAGCAATACCGCTGGTTGCGTTATCTGTCCTGCGGCGTGTAAACTGCAGGAGAAATACGCTCAAACATAACGTTGTTATCAGCAGAAGTTCCCATCCTTGTGCCGGTTCAAATTTAAAATATGTGGAAATGGGCAGAAGGCAGCCAACCGCAATACCGAAATACCTGTACACGGGCAGGCTCTTTTTCTGTATCATGTTAAAAAATTCGAACATGGCCAGCGCGGTAATCATGGTAACGACTGCGGTAAAAATCCATGCCGGCAATACAAATATTATCAGGCCTATGAGTAAAATCCACACTATGGATATAATAATTCTCTGCTGCATCAGTTTGCTCCAAAACGCCGGTTACGGGCCGTATATTCTTCTATCGCATCATCAAGGTCTGAAATTTTAAAATCCGGCCACAACATCTTTGTTGCTACGAATTCCGAGTAGGATATCTGCCATAATAAAAAATTACTTACCCTTAATTCGCCGCTTGTTCTTATTAAAAGATCCGGATCCGGAATATCTTTGGTATACAACTCGCGCGAAAAAACATCTTCGGATATGCTGTTTATATCGATGCTGCCTTCTTTTACTTTTTCAGCCAGATTCCTGCAGGCCCGGATTATTTCCTGCCTGCCGCCGTAATTCAATGCCAGCACAAGAACCATACCGGTATTTGCCGAGGTCTTGCTTATAACTTCTTCTAATTTTTTCTTTACTCGCTCAGGCAATGCGGTTATATCGCCTATCGCCTTAAGCCTTATATTATTTTTATTTAATTTTTTTAGTTCCTTGCCCAGGTATTCATATAACAGGTTCATCAGCGCGTCTATTTCCGCGGGCGGCCTTTTCCAATTCTCAGTGGAAAAACTATAAAGTGTGAGCGCCTTTATGCCGAGCTTCGCGCAGTGGGAGGTAATCCTGTCTACGGTCTTTGCGCCGTAACGATGCCCCATTGCTTTCGGCAGATGATGTTTTTTTGCCCATCTGCCATTACCGTCCATTATAATAGCTATATGCTGCGGAAGGTTATTTTTGTCCATAAACCAAAAACCAGAAACCAGATAGTTTAGTTCTTTCTACTCTGGCTTCTGGTTTCTACACTTATGGCCTTGCGTCTTTGTGGCCTTATTTAATGTATCCTTTATTGGAGTCCTTTGCTTTCTTTGCTGATATTTTAGTATTAATAGGCTTTATAATGATTTCAACACGCCTGTTTTTCTGACGGCCTTCTTCCGTGTCATTTGATGTTATAGACCTATATTCGCCGTAGCCTGTTGCGGAGAGTTTCTTGGGGTTGAGCTTGCCTTCATCTACCAAATAATGCAGCACTTCAGTAGCCCTGGCGGTTGACAGTTCCCAGTTAGATTTATATCCGGAATATTTTATCGGCACATTATCCGTATGCCCTTCTATGCCTATATCGTTATTGGGCGTTTCCTGCCTTAAAACATTTGCTATCTTACCCAATATTTGTTTACCTTCGGGTTTTATCCCGGATTTTCCGGAATCAAACAACACTTCTGCCACAAAAGTTATGACAAGGCCCCTCTCCGCCATCTCCAGCGTTACCTGCTTATCGCCTATTTCTCTGCGGAGTTTTTCCTCGAGCATGGATTTTGCTTCACGCAATTCCTGCAATTCATCCTGAAGCTGCTCTATCTTTACTTTATCGCTCGGCCTGCCTTTATAAAAACCCACTGCGCAGCCGGAAAGCGTCATTGTCACAGCCAATAATATTACTAAGCAAAATACGCCGTATTTCATTACCTTACCCTCCCTGCCTGCCGACAGGCAGGCGTTTTTGTTGTTAATTATATCACTGTGCCGATTAAATTGTCAATAGAACTTATTCTTTGCCGGGGTTTGTTACAATCGTAGCATCCCAGTAAGATTTTCCGTCGTAAGTAATGAACGAGATACCATTAATACTTAACGGCGCTATCTCCAGTTCACTTAATCTTATTGTCAATTTTTCCCATTTGCCTGCCTCGGAAATAACCCCCATATACCACGCTTCCATATATTCTGCGGTATCGGCAAATACCTCCTCTTCTCCCTCCCAATAAAGCGTTATCTCCTTGCCCTCATTAGGGATAATCTTAATCATGATGCCTTTAGGCGGGTTAGCAAGGTCGAGATAAACATATTGTTCAATAACCGAATCCGGTTGTAGGTTTATCGGTGTCTTAACTCTAAAAGAATGTTCATGAATCCCTTTTTTTACGCCGTCTGTGTGCGCAGCCTCGCCGCTATAAACCTGCTCTTTTTCCCATGCCCAGCTGCCGGAAACAGCTGCGCCCTCAGGAACGCTGTCTTCCAGCCAGGCAAAGGAATGCTGCTGAGTGCCCTCCTGGGCAAAGGAAGCAACAAGGC
>JAFGKX010000125.1 GCA_016928375.1 Candidatus Omnitrophota bacterium
AGAAAAAGAACTACTGCTAGTTTAAAAACCAAAAAGAGGACATTTTAATTTTGTTAAAAAGAGGACATTTTAATTTTGGCTTGACAATGTAAGATTTTTTTCTTGACAAAAATCTTTTTTGTGGTATATTTGTGAAAAATTGCACAAAGTCTGTGAAACCAGGCACGAAACATGAGCATCAAAAAAATACCCGAGAGCACGATATCCCGCCTTTTTGTATATTTAAGGGAATTAAGCGAGCTATCGAAGCTTAATATACGCACCATATCCTCATCCGAATTGGGGGAGAGGGTAAATTTAAACGACGCTCAGGTAAGAAAAGACCTGGGGTATTTCGGACAATTCGGCATCAGCGGTTCAGGCTATGATATAAATGAATTAAAAGCTGCTCTGGAAAAAATACTCGGCAAAGACAAGACATGGAATGTTGCGGTAATAGGCGCAGGGCATTTAGGAAGCGCGCTTATTACTTATCCGGGATTCCAGCAGCACGGGCTTAATGTAGTAACGGCATTTGATGCGGATGTAAAGAAGATAGGCAAACGTTTCGGCGGTATTACAATACAGCCTGCGGGTGAACTTCCGAAAGCGGTAAAAGAAAAAAAAATAGCAATAGGCATCATAGCCGTGCCCGCGAAAGACGCACAGGAAGTTGCAAACAGCCTTGTAAAATCCGGCGTAGAATGTATTTTAAATTTTGCGCCTACTGTGCTAAGCGTGCCGGAGAACGTAAAGGTAAATAACGTCGATCTTTCAAGAGCGCTTGAAACGTTTTCTTATTTTTTAGTGAACCCAGCTCTCTCCGGCAGGGTAAATAAGGCCGTATCGGGGAAAAAATAATGTATATTACAAAGAATAATTTCACAAAATTTTTGGATAGCCTTAAAAAAGATTACGATGTCTTTGTGCCTGTGAAAAAGGATAAACAGCGTTTTTATAAAAGATACGATACATTTAGCGATGACATTGTATTGGGCGAAGTCAGGGCGTTTGAGCCATTAAAGGCATTTTACAGCCGCGCAAGAGAAAAGGTGGCTGATGGGTTTAAGCCAGATGCAACATTCGCAGGCAATAAGCCTTTTGCCGTAGTGGGGGTTAAGGCATGCGACCTTAAAGGATTCAAAGTCCAGGATTTCGTATTTTTCGCCAAGGGTGAAAACCACGATTACGAAGACCCGTTTTATATTAAAAACAGGCATGACAACCTTATAATATCCTCGGATTGCACCTGCGCCATAGATACCTGTTTTTGTATTGCGTTGGGAATAAGGCCTTACCCAAAAGAAGATTTTGATATAAACATATCCGAGATTAGCGGCGGTTTTCTCGCCCAAGCCGGTTCAGACAAAGGCAAAGACATTATAAATAAAAACTCCGATCTTTTCCAGGATGAGCCGCATGGCGCATCCGATAAAAGAGATGCTATAAGGGCGTATACAGCAAAACAGGTTGAAAAGAATATAAAAGAAAACGAAATTCCTAATCAGGATTTATTCGGGGATATTATTTCCAAAAATTATGATTCCGATATATGGAAAGATGAAGCAAAAGCCTGTGTTGAATGCGGCTGCTGCAACACCGTATGCCCCACCTGCCATTGTTTTCTTTTATATGACCAGAAAAACGAAGACAACATGGCGCGTATGCGCATCTGGGATTCCTGCCTTATAAAGGATTTCGCAAGGGTTGCCGGAGGGGCAAACCCCAGGCATAAATTGTGGATGAGGCTTCGAAACAGATTCGATAAAAAATTCGATTTTTTCCCGAAGGTGGCGAATATATATGCCTGCACAGGCTGCGGACGCTGTATTTCGGGCTGTCCCGCTAAAATAGATATAAGGAAAGTTTTAAAAAGGCTCGTAAAAAATGCATAAAGAAAAAAATCCTTATAGGCCCATAGAAACAGAGGTGCTTGAGGTTATAACAGAAACTCCGAGCATAAAGACCCTGCGGCTTAAGCCAAAAGAACAGATACATTTTAGGGCAGGCCAGTTTATAGAACTTACTATACCGGGAGAAGGCGAAGCGCCGTTTACGCCCTCATCGAGGCCTTCGGTAAAAGATATGATGGAAGTGACTATTATGAAAGTCGGCAAAGTCACCGAAAAAATCCATCAGCTTAAAAAAGGAGACACTGTCGGCTTAAGGGGCCCTTTCGGCAAAGGATACCCGATAGATGAATTTAAGGGTAAAGAGGTTCTGGTTGTTGGAGGAGGCTGCGGCTTTGCTCCGTTAAGAAGCCTTATGTACGCGCTTTTTGATATATCGGGAGAATTGAAAAAATTATTTTTTAGGGGCGGCTGCAAAACCCCGAGGGAGCTTATATATCGCGACGAGACACAATCCTGGACAAAAAGGCCCGATTTAAACATGAAACTTACGGTTGATGTCGGGGATGATTCCTGGAAAGGGCATGTAGGCCTTGTCACAACCATTCTTGATGATGTCGGCATGGATTATTCCTGCGGCATAGCGATAGTCTGCGGCCCGCCCATAATGATGAAATTTGCGACTTTAAAATTGCTGGATATGGGTTTTAAGGAAGACAAAATATACCTTTCGATGGAAAAAAATATGTCATGCGGTATAGGAAAATGCGGGCACTGCAGGATAGGCATTTATTATGCGTGCAAAGACGGCCCTGTATTTAAATATAGTCAGATAAAAACATACCCCAATATTTGGGATTAGGTGTGATGCGGCATATGAGTACAAGCGCGGAACAGATACATAATAAAAAAATAAATATACAGCCCAAAACCGGCAGTGATGAAAGGCTGTTTATAGATCTGGATATTTGCTCAAGCGGCAAATGCGGGAAATGCAGTATAGAATGCAGTTTTTATTATCATACGGATAATAACGGTATTGTTTCC
>JAFGKX010000126.1 GCA_016928375.1 Candidatus Omnitrophota bacterium
AAATGCCTAAATTTGACGCCCCTAAAAGATCTCAAACCTCAGCAGACCTTACCGAAAAAATCCGCAAAGTAGCGTACGAGCTTTACGAGAAAAGGGGGCATGCCACCGGCCGCGATATGGATGATTGGTTAAAGGCGGAAAAGCTTGTAAAATCAACAAAGCGCTAACCGAAAGAAAATACTAATAGAAAGGGGGAATTTCCTATGGCTTTGTATCGTAAAAATTCGTCAAAAAGTATATCTATAAACGAACTTCTTTCAAAGATTCAGAAACGCGCTTATGAGATTTATATTAAGAAAGGATATAAGCACGGCAACGATTTAGACGATTGGTTAAAAGCAGAAAAAGAAGTAAAAAAAGAGCTTTCCATAAAGTAGGCTTTTTGCCGCAATCCTATAAATTAACAAAGAAGCAGGAATGTAGAGCCTTTGCCCATTCCTGCTTTTAAAATATAAGGATTATAATATGATATACTGGGCCCCATTTCTACACTTCTATCAGCCGCCGACACAATTTCACGCCATATTAAAAAAAGTATGCAACGAATCTTATCGCCCCCTTATGAAAATGCTCCTGGAACACCCCAAAGCCAAAGTCACGATAAATATATGCGGCGTGTTGACTGAAATGCTGAACGACCACGGCGCAACGGATGTGTTAGCCCACATAAAAGAACTTAGCGATAACAAACAGCTCGAATTCGTAGATTCTGCGAAATACCACGCCATACTGCCGCTTATACCGGAAAAAGAAACCCGCAGGCAGATAGAGCTGAATCATAAAACAAACTCATATTTTTTCAAAGAATCATATAAGGTAAAAGGTTTTTTCCCGCCGGAAATGTGTTATTCGGATGAAGTGGGAGCTATTTTAAGCGACATGGAATATGAATGGGTCTTAATAAGCGGTATTGCCTGCGCGGAAAAATGGCCCTTGGATGTAATATATAATGTCCCTTTCAATTCAACCGGCATAAAAGTATTTTTCAGGGATGACATATTAAGCAACAAAATAAGTTTTCATAATGTTGACAACGACAGCTTTTTTTCGGAGCTCAAGAACCTGGGCAAAGGAAAGCGCGATATATACGTTATTACTGCGATGGACGCGGAGACTTTTGGCCACCACATACAGAACTGGGAAAAACTTTTTCTGGCAGAAGTATACGAGACCATAGAAAACATGTCGGACGGAAGCGCGTATAAACAGCTAAAGCAAAAGACTGATCTTGCCGATGCGCACAGGAAAATATTTGAATCTTCCGAGCAGGTGCCGCAGGTAGAAGTCGTAACCATAAGCGAATTGCTGGATAAATTTTCAAAGAAAGAATCGAAGCCTCCCAAAAAGTCTTCTTGGAGTTCATCCAAAGAAGACCTTACCGCCAAAAATTATTATCCGCTCTGGAACGACCCGTCAAATCATGTCCACAGGCTGCAATGGGAACATGCCAGAATATGCCTTGAGCTTGTAGGCGGGGCATATGACTTAAAAGATAATCCGGAAAGCAGTCGTTTTACGGATATATCAAGAGGCCTGCTCGATCGCGCCATACACAGCTGTCAGTTCTGGTGGGCAAATAAGGCAAAAGGGCTTTGGGATATAAACCTGATAAACAAAGGCCTTGTACTGCAGGAAGAAGTCGTGCTCAACGCTTATCGCGCGATAAAGGTTTCCGGAGCAGACGAAGAGGATAAAAGGGAATTTTATCACGATGTTACTGCTGCGCGGGATATTGCCAACAAGATACGCGACCAGCTTTTTATTATGTAGGTTATTATGGGTAAAATATCTTTTTCAATGGCGCTTCATTTTCATCAGCCCGTAGGAAACTTCGAGAGCGTAATAGAACGCGCCCACAATCTATGCTATAGGCCTTTTCTGGAAGCCTTATCCGGGTATCCTGATATAAAAATGACATTTCATATGTCGGGTTGTCTTCTGGATTATTTTGAGCAAAAACAGCCCGATACTATAAGCCTGATAAAAAAACTTACCGCGAGAGGCCAGATAGAACTTATGGGCGGCGGATACTACGAACCGATATTACCGGCTATACCGAAAACCGATGCCTTGGGCCAGATACGCATGATGACCGAGTATGTAAAAGATACGTTTAATTTTACGCCTGCGGGTATATGGGTGGCTGAACGAGTGTGGGAAGAAAACCTCGCGAAGCTGATTTATACAGCAGGCATACGATACTGTGTACTTGATGACACGCATTTTTTAAGAAGCGGCTTAAAAAAAGAAGATATGCACGGTTATTTTCTGACAGGCGCAGGCAAAGAAAAAATAGCGGTTTTTCCTTCGGATAAAACCCTGCGCTATAATATTCCGTTTAAGCTTCCGCATGAAACAATAGATTATTTTAAAGCGCAGGCAGACCACAGAGATAATGCGCTTTTTATCTATGGTGATGACGGTGAAAAATTCGGTGAATGGCCCGGAACACATAAATGGGTGTTCGAGGAATTATGGCTTAAAAGATTTTTTGATACGCTGTGCGAGAACAGGCGCTGGATAGAGCTGGTGCATCTTTCGGATTATCTCGAAAATAACAAACCTAACGGCACTATAGATATAAAACCCGGTTCTTACGAAGAAATGATGCAATGGACCGGTGGTTCGTGGATGAATTTTTTGAAAAAATATCCAGAGACCAACCAGATGCATAAAAAAATGTTCTATGTAAGCGAGAAAATAAAAAATGCAGCTAAAACGCCGGGCCTAAAAAATAGCAAAGAACTTAAGGCGGCGACGAAAGAGCTTTACATGGGCCAGTGCAACTGCGGCTACTGGCATGGAGTTTTCGGCGGGCTTTATCTGTATCACTTAAGAAGCGCCATATATAATCATCTTATAACAGCGGATAAAATAACCGATGGCCTGTTGCATGCGCGCGAAAAGAAATGGCTTGATATAAAACAAACGGATTATGACCATGACGGCGAAAAAGAAGTTATTATGGAAAATGACGCACTCTCGCTTTATATAGCGCCGGATGAAGGAGGGGTTTTAAAGGAGCTTGATTACAGGCCGCGCGCGTTTAACCTTATCAATACGCTTTCCAGAAAAAAAGAACCATATCATGAGAAAATACTGCGTGCCGCGGCAAAAACAAACAATAACGATATCGCGACTATCCATGATGATTTCAGGACAGTTGATCTTGTGCTTAAAGAAAAGCTTTCATATGATAAATTCCCCAGGTATGCCCTTAGAAATTATTTTATCAAAACAAGCCTGAGTATAGATGATTTTATAAAGTCATCATATGAGGAACTGGGTGATTTTGCAAACAGCTTATACAAAACAAAGGTTGGGAAAAATACCGTAACCATGGAGCGCGAATCATGTGCCTTTGGCGCAGCTGTTAAAATTATAAAAAACATACAAATAAAATCCGCCAAAGAAATAGAAATAGTTTATAATTTAAAAGGGAATCCTAAAACAGGCCTCGGCGCAGCCTTTGCAGCGGAATTTAATTTCACTATGCCGTATTTAAATTCCGAAAGATATGCTTATTTTTATGATAACAAAACCCGCGGCTCGCTAAACGCAAAAGGCGTTGCCTGCGGCACGGATTCTTTCGGCATAGCAGATTCGGAGAAATCCTTCGGGCTCATGCTTGAGTTC
>JAFGKX010000127.1 GCA_016928375.1 Candidatus Omnitrophota bacterium
CAGCTCTGCGGTTTCAACCGGTTTTACCAGATAATCTATAACGCCGAGTTTATACATCATGCGCTTGTCTTTATCGGCGCCTAACGCGGACAGTATTATCAATGGTATCTTTCGGCCGTCAGGATCCGAATTTAGCAATTCGCACACCTCTATACCGTCTATCTTGAGCATAATAATATCAAGCAGGATAACCTCCGGTTTAAAAGCGCGCACCGCCTCAAGTATGCCGGAAGCATCGGGTATTGCCATTACTTCGTATTTGCCGGTGCGCTCGAGATTAAGTTTCGTCATCGTAAGAAAATCCTTTTCATCGTCCACAATCATAATTCTTCTCATACGCATTACTCCTTTATAGCGGCCTTAAGCGCTATTGTAACTTTTGTACCCTTACCTTCTTCGCTGGTAATATCAATTATACCTTTATGCATTTCGATTATGCTGACTGAAACAGAAAGCCCCAGGCCTGTGCCTTGCGCAGGCTTTTTGGTGCTAAAAAAAGGCTCAAACACCTTCTTCATGTTTTCCCTGGAAATACCTCTTCCCGTATCTTCTATTTCTACAATTACAGCCTTATCTCCGTATCTAAAATAATCCGTAGCCCTGTTTCCGATTTTTGCAGATTTTACTTTAAGTTCCGACAGATAAGAGCGGATATGTATCCTGCCGCCTTTTTCCATGGCCTGAACCGAGTTTGTAAGCAAATTTAAAAATACCTGCTCCATTTTGCGCTCATCGATAACAACCTCGGGCAGGGCAGGTTCAAGCTTCGTATCTATGGTTATATCTTTCGATTTTATCTCGCGCTCTATTTCTGCAAGCCTGACAGATTTGTCTATAACGATATTTATATCATGCCGGCCTAATGATAATTCTGATGCCCTTGAAAAATCTAAAAGCGCGCGCACGATATAATCCGCTTTTTTTACGCTGCCCTTCATGATATCCAGTATCTGCGGATAGTTTTCCTGTTTTGCGATAGGCATTGACTCGAGATACTCCACCCCCTGCAATATAATACCCAGCGGATTTTTAACTTCATGGGCAACGCCTGCCGCCATGCGGCCTATAAGTTCCAGCTTCTCTGCCTGCACAAGGTGTTCCTGCGCTGCTTCTAATTGTTCATAGGATACTTTCAGCTTTTCTTCTGTTTGCTTGCGAAGGGATATTTCATCTATCATGGCTTTAATGGAAACTGTTGATTTCTCCAGGTCATCCGCCATTTTGTTGATGCTGGTTCCGAGATTCTGAATCTCGCGGGGTGCGTACGATATGCCCGCCAGCCTCTCCGAAAGGTTTCCGTCGGCAAATTCCTGCACGACTGCCGCAAATTTTCCCAAAATATTCGCAAGGCCTTTCGACAAAACAGATGAAACAACGGCTAAAATAACCGCTAACAACAAAAATATTAACGCCATCCACGCGGCGGTTTTGATTATATAATCAACCAGCGGACGCAACGTTACCGAAAATATTGCAGAACAAATAGCCGCAGGGGGGCTGCCTATTTTAAGTTCCCTGGATGCGCTGTAAAAATACTTTTTTCGCCAGGCTGGCGCCTCAGCCATAACCATTACGCCTGTGGCATTTTTAACAGCTATTTTTTTTCCTTCGGAATCTACGATTTCACCATAAAGGCCGCCCAGTTTCTTGTTCCCTGCAATATAATTCATGAGATTTGCCATATCACAGTGCGCGATGAATACCCCGTCTAAGCCGCCGGTGGTTATATCTTTTTTTGCCATGCCGATTAAAAAAATATTTTTTGAATCATAGATAAACGGCCCTTCTACAAAAATAAGCCCGGGCGCAGAAACATCCAGGCGGCGGTAAAGGCTGTACATTCTATCGTAAAACTCATTTTTCGGATGCTGTGCGGGCGAATAATGCTCCTGCGTTCTGCGTGTCTTTTCCACGATAATTTTTTCGTTGCCGTTATTATCTAAAAATCTGAATGAAATATAGATACTGTTATCGCCTTTTATGCAGCGCGACAGCAGCTGTTCACACAGCGGCTTATAAAAAAGTCCTTTATCTTCTGAAGCATCTATCAAGTTATCAAATACATACGCCTCGGAAAGAATGGCAAAAAGCCTTTCCGTTTCCGTGGCATATGACTGATCAAAATATGCGGATACGGCATCCAGGTCATAATCTATATCCGATTTTATATCAACATAGAAATAATATGTATAACTAATTATAAGAAGCAGGCTGAATAATACAAATATCACAGCGCCTACTGTAAAAAATGAACTAAACAGATATGTAAAAACTGAAAATGATTTTTTGCGGGGCATTTTTATCGCCTGTTATTATTTCTTTACCTTGAGAGCATTTTTTATTTCGGATAGTTTTTTCAGTTCGTTATTTATGCAATAATTCATCTCAGCGAAATAACCGTTTAGCTTCCTTACGTGAAGTTCCGTGGTAGGTTCGTATATTTTCGGTATGGCAGTAAGGCTTTTCATGTTAAGCTCATTGGTTTTTTTGGCCACCTTAAGCCAGCTGCTTATTATATCAATGGCCTTTTGCCGCGCCGCTTCTTCTTTTACCACCTCAAAAATCCCGAGCATGGAAAAATAAGCATCCAGCTGCGTCTTGGCGACAATACAGGAATCCCACATGCTGCTCATAAGCACTATATCTTTGGTCTTTTCAAGCAGGGGTTTTATGGCCTTGGATTCTTCAAAAATCTTGTTGGCAACATTAAGAATCGCGTTTTCGGCAGCGTATGAAACAGAGGCCGTAAAAATAATTACAACTAGCGCAATAATAATATTTTTTTTGAACAGCATAATCTCCCTCCTTATTCGCTTAGAACTATTTTTGCTATAAACATATTGCATTTAGCCATACTCGAATCCTTTGTTTTCGGGCTTATCTGGTATCTTTCCACCCTTAAAAGTTTGTTGGAGTCTTCTATTTTATACATAAAATCCGCCAACTGTTCCACCTGCGCCTCGCAATTCAATGTTATGGTGTATTTTTTAGTATCCGCAACATTTTTAACGTCAGCGGGCTTCATGTCTACTAGGTATACCGAAGCCTCATTTGCCAGGTTTTCTATTTCCTTAAGGATGGCCGTCATCTGTTCTTCTTCCGACTCCAAAGATCTTAATAAAGAAGCATATTTGTCACGTTCCGCAAGTATGCGGTCCTTTTGGGATAATATGTGCATATTCCTCTTAATCGCTTTTTTCTTATCGGTAAATTCTTTATCAAGAAATTTTATTTTATTAAAAATCGGCGATATTATCAGGCGGTCTAAAAGTGTAATAGAAACAAAAAATACCGCTATGTATAAAATAGCCTTTTCTCTTTTTGGCAAACGCTCTATGAAAGACTGAATATTCTGCAGCTTTATCATTTATTTATTACCTTTATTATCCAGAAGCGAAGCGATCTCGAAATCCGTAACGTCTCTTGAGCCGTCTTTTCTTTTTGCGGTGTATTTAGTCTTAACGTCTTTAAAATACTGCGATTTTTCCATGCTGTCCACAAAGGCAAACACGGTGGACATCGATTCCGCGGTGCCTTTTACCGCAAATTTGCCCTGCCCGTCAAAACGTATATCCGCAAGTTCCACTCCGTCGGGTATAACCGTATACAATTCGTTAAGAACATCCAGGGAATATCTTTTTTTGGATAAGTAATTTTTTATCAAGCTGACTTTATTAAAATCAATTTCGAGGCTTTCCGCTTCCCGGCTTATAGGCGTATACTGCGCCTCCAACTTTTTAAGTAAAGCGCCCGCAAAGTATATCTTGCTCGCCAATATAAAAAATAAAAATATAAAAAATGACAGGGCGAACATGCCGGTTTTTATCAGGTCCTTGCCTCTTTCCTCAAACGCCCTTCTTGTTTTTACTTCTTCTGGCATAAGATTGATCTTTATGTCTTCGGATAAAAATAATGGGGCTATCAGATTGAAAAACGACGCGTATTTCGATTCAGATGCTGTTTTCAGCGCGCCGGGTGTTATCGCAATATTCTTCATATAGGATATGCGGTTGACCGGTAAATGCATCTCCTCTCCCAGCGCGGCCTCCATACCTTTAAGGCCTTCTATTGAACCGGTTAAAATAAGCGCTTCGGGATTTTTTTCGATATTCTCATTCTGGTATGCTTCTATGGATTTTTTTATCTCCTCCACGAATTTAGCCCTGTATCTTTCTTCTTCGTCCAAAAGCTGCTGCGCGCCGATAGGAATGGACCTGATAAATAACGGCTTATTTCTGAACACTATCATAAAATCCGTAAAAGAAGCGTCTATATGAACTATGCCGGCCGGAATTTTTTCGGTGTCCGTCTTTAAAATTTTTGAAACCGCTAAAGCGGCGGACTCCGCGGAAAAAGACACTTGTTCCAGCCGGACACCCGCCCTGTTTAAGATTTCAAGGTGTCTTTTCAGCACGCTGTTTACGACAATAATTAAAAGGATTTTCGTATAGCTGCGTTTATAAGTGCCTATATCTATATAATCTATTATTATTTCCTCGCGCGCATAAGGTGTATGCCTGCCGGCCTGAAGGTTTATTATCTCCCTTATTTCCTGCGGGTCAATTGACGGTATTTCTATATTTTTCGTTATGACAATATTAGGCAGCGCTACATCTATTACAACCGGATTTTTTATACCAAGCTTTTCGA
>JAFGKX010000128.1 GCA_016928375.1 Candidatus Omnitrophota bacterium
GGCTTGCCGCCGCCGAACAGTATCCTTGAAAAAGGCGAACCTGCGCTTATGTTAAGTTTTTTTACTCCGGGAAGCGCCTGAATTTTGGGCCTTATTGCCTCTGCTATTTCTTTGGCAGGGCGGGTCCGCTTATCTAGTTTTTGAAGCTTAGCGCCTACTACGATGATATTTGAACCTATCCTGCCGCCGAATACAGCGCCAAATCTACCGCTGCTCGACTGCCCGGAACGAGAAAAAATATCTACCATCTCCGGAATGTTTTCCTTGAATATTATCTCTACTTTTTTGGCAATTTTATCGGTTTCCTCTACCCTGGTGCCGACGGGCAATTCAACCTGCACATTTAAATCCCCCGTGTCTTCTTCCGGTATAAATTCCGTGCCTACCCTGGACATCAAAAATATGCTGAAAGCAAACACGCTTATCGCTATAAGCACCGTTGTTTTTTTATGTTTAAGCGCCCAATCTAAAACAACAGAATACTTTTTCTCGATATATTCAAAATACCTGTTGCTTGCCTCATAGAATTTCTGATATAAGGATTTTTTATCCGATTTAAAATTTTCCTGCGGCAGGCTATTAAGCAGTTTTGAACAAAGCGCGGCGCTAAAAGTCAATGCCGTAAACAACGACGCCAGAAGCGTTACTGTTATCAATATCGCAAGCTGCCTGAACATTATACCGGTAATACCGCTTAAAAACATCATAGGCAAAAATACAACAACAGTAGTAAATGTAGACGCTGCTATCGCAAGCCCCACTTCGGATGAGCCGAATATCGCGGCTTCTTTCGGTTTTTCGCCTTTTTCCCTGTGGCGCATAACATTATCGACTATAACTATGGCGTTGTCGACAACCATACCTATAGCAATTGCCAGGCTCGAAAGAGACATTACATTTATCGTGTAGCCCAGCATGTACATGAAAATAAAGCAGATAATCAGCGAAAAAGGAATGGTAAGAGCGATTATGATGCTCGCGCGTATCTGGCGCAAAAATAAATACACAACAAGTATTACAAAAATGCCGCCCCAGTAAATTGTGCCTGTTAAATCTTTTATGGACTGTATGATATGTTCCGAGCTGTCCATAAGGATAACTAAGTTTACATCTCTGGGAAGCCTTTTAGATATTGTTTTAAGCGCGCCCTGTATCTTTTTAGCTACCTCGACGGTGTTAGCGCCTGAACGCTTCTGTATCATTACCATTAGGCCGCTCTTGCCGTTATTTCTTACTATCATGGTTTCTTCTTTGAAAGAGTCTTCTACTTCGGCAACGTCTTTTAAATATACGATTTTATCATCCTGCTGGGCAATGATAATGTTCTTCATCTCCTCGGTATTTGTATATTCACCGGGCACGCGCAGGTCGTAATCGGTATATCCTATTTTTAAATCTCCGGCAGGCAGGGTAACATTTTCCCGGGCAAGCCTATCCGATATATTTCCGACCGAGAGATGATAACCTTCAAGTTTTGCGCGGTCTATTTTTACATTTATCTGCCTCTCAAGCGCGCCTATTATCTGCACCGAGCCTACGCCGGGAATAGTCTTTAAATAATCTCCTATCTGCTTATCTATAATATGATATAATTGCGGGTAGCTTACATCCGCATTGGCGCCCATAAACAATATTGGTATCATTGCGGTGTTGAATTTAAACACTATAGGTGTTTCTATTTCATCGGGAAGCGTCCTTTTGGCGAATTCTAGTTTATCGCGGACGTCATTTGAAGCCTCATCAAGGTTTATGCCCCATTTGAAACGGCAGGTAACGACCGAAAGCCCTTCCATGGACCGGGAAGTAATTTTATCCAAATTTGATACAGTAGCCAGGTTGTTTTCTACAATCTCTGTAACTTTTGATTCAACATCTTCCGCCCCCGCGCCTTCATACACTGTAACCACGGAAATAGCCGCTGGTTCTATCTCGGGCATAAGGTCTACCGGAAGCTTTGACAGAGAAAATAACCCGACGATAAGTATCGCAAAAAATATCATAAAATTCGTAACGGGAAATTTTACGCCGAACTCGGGTAAACGCATAAATCCTTCTCCTATTCCTTGGCAATCTCTACGGGCGTGCCGTCTTTTAAGCCCTGTTGTCCGAATACTATCACAGGTTCGCCTTCTTTCAAGCCTTCCTTAACCTGTATTTTGCCGTTATCCCTGATGCCTGTCTCTATTTTTCTTTTATTGGCAGTGCCGTTTTCTACTATGAACACATAGCTCGACCCCATCTCCTGCACCACGGAGTCCTGAGCTAAAAATAATGCATCCTTATAAAGTGACGCTGTGATATCTATGCGCGTAAACATGCCTGATTTTAATCTGTGCTCTTTATTGGGAATAGTTATTTCTATAGGCAGCGTCCTTGTCTGCACGTCAACAACCTCGCTTACTTTGGTTACCACTCCGGTAAAATTTTCATCCGGATAGGCGTCTACACTTATTGTTGCCTTAAGGCCTCTCTTTATGTGTGGTATATCCGGTTCAGGTATATTGATCTTTACTGTCATCTCATTCATATCAACTATTATTGCAACGGCAGTACCCTGCAGCACATTTATAACAGGTGTAATGTTTGCGCCTTTATCGAGCAGGGTCTTTCCCATTATCCCGGAGATCGGCGATTCCACCCTGGCTAATTCATATTTAAGCCCGGTTTCGTCTCTATCAATAAGCGCTATTGCCTCACCTTTTTGGACCTGATCGCCTTCATTTACCGTATATTCTACGAGCTTGCCGGTCACCTTAGAAAAAACGAAGATCTCATCCTTTGCTTTTAGGCTGCCGACATAAGAAAGGATTAAGTTCAAGTCTCCCCGGTTTGCAGGCCTGACCCTGACTGAAATTTTATCCACCATCCTTTTGCCTCCGGTTGCCCTCTGTTGCGGCTTTATGGTGATAAACCTTACGGCAAACAGGGCCATAAAGATAACGCTTAACAACAATATTATTTTTGTCTTTCTTTTTAGTGCCATATTATTCTCCCATCGCTTTATCAAACTCTGCTTTTGCCACTATGTAATCATAGATTGCCTGTTTCTGGTTAAATATCGAAACGCTATAGCTTAAATCCGCGTCATTCAAATCTGTCGAGCTTGCGATACCGGCTTTATATTTATCTTGTATGCCGGAAAATATGTTCTTATAGAAATCCACTTCAGATTGAGAGGATTTAATCTCGGAAATAGCAGTTTTTAAATCTAGATACGCGTTTTTAAGCTCAAGCGCTATGTCTTTTACGGTTTTTTCCCTTAAAATCTGCGTTGTTTTGAGGTCTATTATCGCCTGTTCGACCTTATGCCTTGTTGCCCAACCGTCGAATATAGGCCAGGTAACAGTTACCCCCATGATATCGTGGTCATTGCGCCCTTTTCTTGTAGTGCCGGAAGCATGAGAATTGCTGTAATAATCCCAGGACGCATAAACAGAAGGCCTTGCATCTGCCTTTGCAATCTCTATTGCTTTTTTATCGGCCTCCTGCTGTGCCGCATATTGCTTTATTTCCGGCCTTTTGCCCACTGCTTTAAGAAATGCCTCGTCATACGCAACTTCTTTCGGCTGGTAGACGAACGCTCCTTCAGGTTTTATTATAACGTCTTCATCCAGATAAAGCAAATTTTTCAAAATAGCTTCTGCAGATTTGGCCTGGTTTAGCGAAGTCTCATAGGCCTTCTCGACGGAACTTAGGGATTCCCGGATTCTGAGTATATCCGTCTCCGATGCCTCGCCGTTCTCATAACGGGCCAAATAAACAGTAAAATGCTCTTTTGTGTTATCAAATATTGCTTTGTTTAAACCTGAGAATTCATTTGCCAGCAATAACGTATAAAATGCCTTTTGGACATTCAAAACAGTTTCAAGTTTTGCCTTATCCAGAAGCGCTTCGGAAACGCCAAGCTTGTGCTTGCTCTGCGCTACGCTGTTAATAGTCTTTGAACCTTTATATAAATATTGTTTTATGCCTATTTGCGTAGTATTCTGCGTTACGTCATCTTTACTGTAATAACCGCTTACATTGGAAGCATTCCCCGTAAAAGTCAGCGACGGGTAAAATCCGGCCTGCGCTTCCTTTATTACCTCTTTTGCGCTTTTTACATCTTCGCTTTTAAGCAATATGCCACGGTTGTCTCTCAGCGCTATTTCTACCGCTTCGTTTAAAGTAAGAGAGATATCCTCCGCCCGGCACATAGCGCAACTAAAAATAAATATTATTAATATTAAGGCTTTCTTCATTGTCTCTATGCGTCCTGTTTAAATTCAGTCTTTTCTTTCATAAGTATATCCCGTATGCTCGAAAGGATTCTTAAATAATCATCGCGGTCTTTTGCCGATACCTTGCCAAATAGATGCATTATCATTTCCTTTTTTTGCTCTTGCATCTTTTCTATTGTTTTGGCACCTTTATCAGTCAGTTTTATTTTAATTATGCGCCTGTCTTTCGGGTCATATACCCTTAATACGTAATTACCTTTGACGAGCCTTGTTACCACGCCTGTCATTGCCGCCTGCGTAACTTTTATGTATTTGGCCATCTCAGACATTTTCGCTTCACCGCTTTTGTATATGTAGTGCAAAACTACGGCCTGAGGAAAGGTTATCTTACACTCGTAGAACGCCCGGGAATGTCTTTGGACAAATTCATCCGCTATCACAGGGATGATATCCATCAGTTTATCCGCAAATTGTGAAATAGATACCTGCATTTTATTAAGCTCCTTAATAATTAACTATGTTAACTGTTTATATGATTAAATATACCATATAACTAAAAATTTGTCAAGTGGCTTGGGGATTTTTGGTCGTTCGGGCGGGCTAAACGCTTCTTACGTCAGATTCGTCCTCTATCTCTCCGACTATCTCTTCCAGCAGGTCTTCCAGGGTAATTATTCCGATTATGTTGTTTTTTTCATCGACTACCAGGGCAAGGTGCGTATGGCCTTTCTGGAACTCTTTTAAAAGATCGGAAACTTTTCTTGCGCCTTGAACGAAAGTAGCCGGATAAATTATATCCTGCAGCACTATCAATTCCTGGTTAACGGACAAGTTCAAAAGGTCCTTCATGTTAACTACGCCTATTATGCTGTCTGTGTTATCTTTATAAACCGGCAGCCTTGAATAACCGCTCTCCAGCACCTTATAAAAAATATCTTCGATATTCGCATTTGAATCGATGTAAACGATCTGGTTTTTTGGTATCATGACATCTTTGACAAGCGTCTCGTTAAATTTGAAGACTTTTGACAGCATTGCATATTTTTCTTTATGAGAGGCATCCTCTTCTTTTCCTATTGTAATTAACGCCTTTATCTCTTCTTCCACGACAAGCGACGGTTGTTTCCCGGAAGAAGCGCTTAACGGCCTGACTATGGCATTAGTAATTAATGCGAGTATTTTGACTACAGGGGAGAAAATAACTATTAAAAATCTTACCGGCCTTGCCAGAGACAACGACAGCTTTTCGGAATGTTTTGCGGCAAAAGTTTTTGCCGCTACTTCTGATACGATTATAAGAAAAGAAACCACTATGGTGGCTAGCACAATCCCTTTTGCCTGTTCCCTAAACAGGGAAACCATTACTGCTGTCACGAGCGAGGCTATCAAGGCATCAACTATATTATTTGCGACAAGTATTGTACCGAAAAATTTTTCGGGAGTTTCCAATATTTTCAATATTATCTTTGCGGCTTTTGAACCTTCAAATGAAAGCCTGCGCAGCCTGATACGGCTGGCGGCAATCAGAGACGTCTCCGATGCGGCTGTAATCGCAGCCAGAAGCAGCAAAAATATAAGCAGGATAATTTCTAAAATGTATTCCATGCTACTTTATCGCCTCTGCCCTTTGCCTGTTTTCGGACGCACAGGCGCATTTACAGTTTTGGCTGCATTTTCCCGTCCAGCAGAATAAACACAATTTTTCTTTGGGCAGGCCTATGGCAGCGACCATATCATCCACCTTTTGATACCGCAAAGTAGTAACATCTATGTCTTTTCTGATCCAGTCCACCATTTTCTGATACTTCTGAGAATTATAATCTACATATTCCTCGACATTTTCGATATCGCGGCCCTCTAAACTGCGTATGGCCTTTCTTGCCGCAAGTTCATGTATAGTCCTTGTCGATAAATTAAATTTGCAGGGAAACATCAAAGGAGGGCACGCCGGCCTTACGTGAATTTCTTTTGCGCCTGCGTCCCATAATTTTTTTATAGTAAAATTCTTAAGCTGAGTGCCTCTTACTATAGAATCCTCGCATACTACTATTCTATTATCCTTGATAATTTCCTTTATTGGTATAAGCTTCATTTTTGCTATCAGGTCTCTCTTTTCCTGGGAAGGCGGCGTATAACTTCTGCCGTAACCGGGCGTATATTTAACCAGAGGACGGCGGAATGGTTTTTTTGATTCCATTGCGTATCCTAAAGCGTGACAAATGCCGGAATCAGGCACGCCCGACACGACATCTACGCCTATATCCTTATCATACCTGGCAAGGCTTCTTCCGCACCTTTCTCTGACTATTTCTACGTTTACCCCCTCATAGCTTGAGGCCGGGAAGCCCGTATAAATCCATAAAAACGTGCATATCTGCATATTGTCACTGCCGGGAGTTTTCTGGGAAACGCCGTTTTCATTTATAAGCACTATTTCTCCGGGCTGCATATATTTTGTTATTTCGAATTCGTTATTCGGAAAAGCGCTTGTCTCCAACGTAACGGCAAACGCGTCATCTTTTTTACCAATAACTAACGGCGTGTATCCATAGCGGTCTCTTGCCGCATATATACCTTCTTTGCTGAGCAATAAAAGCGAGCATGAACCTTCTATTTTATCGAACATCTCTTCTATGCCGTCTACGATGCTGTTACCCCTGCTTATAAGCTTGGCTACCAATTCCGTCATATTGACCATGCCTTTACTTACCTCGCTGAATGATATGCCGTTCTCCATAAGTTCGCGCGCCAGGGAATCCATGTTTTCTATAAATCCGCTGGTTACCAGGCAAAAAGGCCCGAATTTCGATTTCTGATAAATCGGTTGTTCATCAAGAGCGCTTATTACGCCTATGCCCTTCTGGCCTTTTATATGCTTATAATCTTCGTAGAATTTGGATTTAAACTGGCTTTGGCTTATGTTATGAATACGCCTTATGAAGTCATCTCCTAAAACCGCCATGCCGCCGTATTCGGTTCCCAGGTGCGAGTGATAATCCGTTCCGTAAAATAAAGTTTCGACACAATCTTTTTTGGAAGCAATCCCGAAAATTCCGCTCATGTTATTACTCCTTAGTTTGCATTCAGGTTTTTTGCGTTAAATATTTGAAAGGGCCCAATACCGAATGGCCCAATACGGCAGTTATAGCTATCAAATCATACATAATCGCTATAATTTAAGCGCTGCTTTAATTTTTCCTATATCAAAACCAACTACAATTTCACCCTCTATGTCCAGCACAGGAACACTCATTTGCCCGGATTTTTGCACCATTTCATCCACCCTTTCCGGGCTCAATGATATATCCACATCATCGAACGATACGCCGTTTTCCTTTAAAAATTGCTTGGCTCTTATGCAATAGGGGCATGTAGGAGTACTATAAACGGTTACTTTTTTGTCCATAAAAATACCTCCTTCATAATACTATCCGTTATACCCATAAGCGCGCTTAAGTCATATAATTTTTTTATGTGGCTTTTTTCCTGGTTAATTAACGCATCAATCAGCCTGTGGTCATACTCAGGGACAATTTTTTTCATACCTTCGTAGAATACAACTGATTTTTTCTCAAATTCCATTGCTTTTGAAACAGCGTCCTTTTCATCGGATACGCCCCGGGCCGCTATAGCGCCCTGGTTTTTGTTTGTAAATAC
>JAFGKX010000129.1 GCA_016928375.1 Candidatus Omnitrophota bacterium
CAAGGCAGGCATTGGACAGATTTTCGATCAGAGACGGCAGTACAACCAGTTTTGCCCGCTGTATTATGGGGTATAACTGCGCGTGTTGTAATTGATGCATAAATATCATTCTCGCGGCATTATCACCGCATAAAGAGACAGCGTTTTCTTTCATCAGCGTTGTTTTATAGTCTTCATTCAACCCGATACACACCATGTAAGCGCCGGGGTGCTGCCTCAAAAAAGAAGGGGCGGCCTGGGCAACAACATGAAAGCCTTTACGCTTTTGGAAGCGGCCGAAAAACAACACATACTCTTTATCTTTCAGCATCTCGTCGCAATAAGAGAAATCCCACGCACCGGTTTCTATATACGCCGGGCTGCGTATAATTTTTATATTTTTCAGGCCCGTTTCTTCTAAAATCTTTTTCATTGTTTTGCTGGGGACATAAGTATGCCTGCTTAGTTTGAGCTGCAGCCTTTCTATCCACGCGTGCATCTTGTATTCTACCGCCCATTTCTTTTTATTGAGGTTATCCCAAAGCGGCCGATAGCTTGATACGCGCACCACGTACGGTATCCGCAGCAATAACCCCGGGATAAGCCCGCAGGCATATACATTTGTATATTGTATTATATCAATTTTTGTTTTTTTATTAATTGCCCGGAGCTTACGCCAAACCTTTATATTAAAAAGCAGCCGTTCCGCTGTTGGGCCTTGCATGTCCCTGGGTTTTAGACAGGGCGGTATGGACCACAATGTAATACGGTGTATAAAAATTCCGTTAAACTGGAAATCTTTTTTATCTGTTTCCGACCCCGTAACGACATGGACCTCGTGCCCCTCTTCTGCCAGCGCTTTGGCTACTCTATATAAATAGTTAGCCAACCCGCCGTAGAAATGTTTTTCCGTAACAAATTCATTGGTCACAAAGGCTATTCTCATGGCGCATAATTCTTTCTTGCTAGTTTGCGTATTTTCTCCGACAAGCGTCTTAGCAATAAAAAACACTCTTTGTTCGATGCTTCTTTTGCGTTGACCCCGGTTCTATGCGTGAAATTTTCTACATCCTGCCGATACGGCAAAAACAACCCGGCATATTCTCTGAGTGTTTCTTTAGCGCGGCTGTCTGCGGTTTTATTCTTAAAAAATAGGTCTGCCTCCGAATACGCTTTTAAATATTCATAAAAACGCGACAAGCAAAAACTTTTAAGCGGCGATGACAACACCACGCGCATGCTCCTGGAATGCGTAAAAATAGATACGGTTTCTTCGGCTGCTCTTTCGATAAATGCGTTTATCGCCGGCACTTCTGTGCCTGGCAGAGGGTCTTTACCGTAAATGATTTTTTTCTTCTGCAAAAATTCTATGTATTGAAACGGATCGTAAAAATTTATTATATAATCAAAAATAACCCTTGTGACAAAATAAACCCTGAAATCCCTTATATTTAAAGCCAGCGCATGTGCTTTTATCGCGCTACTTATGGCAGCGGCGCCTGGGGCGTCCCCCATCACAACAAATATTTTTCTTGGATTGGCAGCGTTAGATATTATCGCTTCTGTTTCGTCGCTGGCCGGCGCTATTGCCGGCAGCGCGGCATTTTTGCGCATATCGAGTATACTGTTATTTAATGCCTTTAACACGCGGTTAAAAAATATGTACTTATCTTCGCGGGCAGCTTGCTTTTGGAATAATGTGTTGTGGCTGTTGCGCCCGCTATCGGTATATCTTAAAATTTTGCATCCTGCCCGCTGCGCCTCAAAAGGCGCAGGCCCGGTTTTTGCGCTCTGTTTAAAAAAATATTCCGTGAAATAATTTAAATAAATTTGTACGGCATAAATTAACCGGCTTTCTTTGAGGTGGTGGTTATTGCCGGTGTTTATGTTGCCGCCGGTTCCGCTTCCGTAAACAAGCTTCCATTTTTCTGCTTCATGGCCTATTGTTTTAAACCGCGCCCATAGATCAAGGTCTTCCGCGCTTAACACTTCCGGGATATCAAGAACAGGAAAAGCGCTTTTTAGTTTTTTATACCCCAGCCAAAAGGCTTTTAAAAAACAAAATTCCTGTTCCGCGGACAAACCATTTCGGATAACCACAGTTGCGTCTATGTCGCTTAGGCCCGGCACCCACGCTTTATCCGTAAAACTATTTCTCAAATATACGCTTTTTATCTCAGGGTATTTCGCGCAATAACGAACAAAAAACTTCAGGGCTGTATAATAAAATGCCCTGCTGAAAAAAGAAAGCAGGGGATTGCCAGCGGTATGTACCGCCATGTGCCTGATAATGTTTCTTGCGCGGGTAACGTATTTGTTCATTAGGTGGGTATGCGGCCGGCCTTTAAAACAAGGCCGGCCGCAACATGGCGTCCCCAACCGGATTTGAACCGGTGTCGACGGCTCGAAAGGCCGTTGTCCTAGGCCACTGGACGATGGGGACGTATATTTTTTTAATCTTCGTCTTTGACAACGCTTGCTATTGCCGAAACATTGTCTTTGTCTTTTAACGATATTATGCGCACGCCCTGCGTAGAACGGCTTGTGCTCCTTATGTCTTTGACCGGGATGCGCACTACCATACCGCTATGAGTCATTACCATAACTTCATCGCCGTCGTGCACTGTTTTTATACCGACAACAGCGCCTATCTTCGGCGATATTTTTATATTTATAATGCCCTTGCCGCCGCGGCGCTGAATCCTATATTGCGGGAGGGCTGTTCTTTTACCAAAGCCTTTTTCTGTCACGGTTAACAGCGTGGCATCCTGCTTTACAGTCTCCATGCCCACAATAAAATCTTTGGGCCCGAGAGAAATGCCTTTTACGCCGTGCGCGGCGCGGCCCATTTCTCGCACATCGGTTTCTTTAAACCGAAGGCCTTTGCCCTGATGCGAAGCGAACATTATTTCCTGGGCGCCGTCAGTCATAACCACATTTTCCAGCACATCATCTTTATCCAGCGTAATCGCTAAGATGCCGGCTCTTCTGGGGTTTGAAAACGCGGATAAATTTACCCTTTTAATAAACCCCTGTTTTGTGCACATTGTCAGGAAAAACTTCTCGTCGAATTTACGCACAGGAACAAACGCTGTTATTTTTTCATCTTTACCTATCGTGGCAAGATTAATTATGGCCTTGCCTTTTGACACCCTGCTTGCCTGCGGTATTTCATGAACTTTCAGCCAGTACGCCTTGCCCTTGTCCATAAAAAATAGAATATAATCATGGGTAGAGGCTATAAATAAATGTTCTATAAAATCTTCTTCCCTGAGTTCTGCGCCTGTTACGCCTTTGCCGCCTCTTGCCTGCCGCCTATACGAACTAACGGGCAGCCTTTTTATATACCCGGCATGGCTTATAGTAATGACGACATCTTCCTCAGCGATCAGGTCTTCTATTTCAAGCTCCTGCTCCGCGGCGACGATCTCCGTTCTTCTTTCATCCGCGTATTTGTTTTTAACCGCAAGCAGATCTTCCTTTATTAGGTCTAAAACTTTTTTCTCGCTTTTTAACACGGATTGATAATATTCTATCTTTTTTATAAGCTCCAGATATTCCGCTTCTATTTTTGAGCGCTCAAGGGCAGTAAGCCGCTGAAGCTGCATTTCCAGAATCGCCTGGGCTTGCCGTGTGGTCAAATCAAAATTTTTAACCAGCGCCTTATTCGCTTCTTCGGTGCTTTTGGACGCCCTTATTGTTTTGATAATTCTGTCTATGTGCTGCAGCGCTATTTTAAGCCCTTCTAAAATGTGGGCCCTTTCCTGCGCTTTCGCAAGCTCGAATTTTGTCCTGCGTATGATAACTTCTTTTCTATGCCCTATATAAACATCTATCATCTGGCGCAGGTTAAGTATCTTCGGCTGATTTTTAACTAAGGCCAGCATGATTATGCCGAATGTATTGGCAAGCTGTGTATGTTTATACAGCTGATTCAAAACCACCTGGGCCGGCTGGTCACGCTTTATGTCTATTACTATGCGCATGCCCTCTTTATCGGATTCATCTCTTATATCGGAAATACCCTCTATCTTTTTTTCTTCTACGAGTGAGGCTATGGCCACTATAAGATTTGCCTTGTTGGTCTGATAGGGCAGTTCGGTTACAACTATTGATTCCCTGCCCGCTTTCTGCGTTTCTATGCTTGCCCTTGCGTGCAGTTTAACCGAGCCTCTGCCTGTAAGATAGGCTTTTTTTATACCGTCTTTGCCGCATATCAACGCACCTGTCGGAAAATCCGGGCCTTTTATTATTTTCATAAGTGCTTCTATTGTGGCGTCCGGTTCATCTATAACTTTTACCACTCCGTCTATGACCTCGCCCAGGTTGTGCGGCGGTATGTTTGTAGCCATGCCTACGGCTATACCGCTTGAACCATTTATCAAAAGGTTCGGCATCGCGGCGGGCAGCACTACAGGCTCTGTTAATGTATCATCGAAGTTGGGCGTAAAATCCACGGTGTCTCTATCGATATCTTTGAGCATTTCATCGGCAATAGCCGCCATCCTGGCTTCTGTATAGCGCATTGCAGCCGGGGCGTCTCCGTCCACGGACCCGAAATTGCCCTGCCCGTCGGCTAGCGGGCAACGGAGTGAAAAACTCTGCACCATTCTCACCAGCGCGTCATAAACTGCCATGTCGCCATGCGGATGATATTTACCGAGACAATCTCCGACAATGCGAGCGCTTTTTTTGTAAGGTTTATTATGCTGCAGGCTTAGCTCATTCATCGTATACAATATGCGCCGGTGAACCGGTTTTAATCCATCCCGCGCATCGGGCAGCGCTCGGCCCACAATAACACTCATCGCGTATGTAATATATGAATCTTTTATTTCTTCTTCTATGCGCCTTGGTTCTATTTTTTCGTTTTTTGTGTACATTGTTACACGTCCAATCTCTTTACCTCGGGTGCGTATTTTTCTATAAACTCTCTTCTGGGTTCCACAGCATCCCCCATAAGTATGGTAAATATTTCATCGGCCTCTACCGCGTCTTCCAGCGTCACCTTAAGCAGCGTTCTTCTTTCCGGGTCCATAGTGGTTTCCCAAAGTTGAGACGGGTTCATTTCCCCTAAACCTTTGTATCTTTGTATGCTCATGCCCCGCTTGCCTCTTTTGCGTATTTCTTCTACTAACTCATCCAGTGTAAAAACAGGGAATGTGTTGTCCTCTGTTTTTATCTTAAACATCGGTTTTTTCTTTTTATCTTTGTCCTGGGCAGGGGCTATTTTCACATCATCGGAAATAAGATCATCTATGGGTATGCCTAATTTATCAAGCTTGTCTATCGCCTTTTCTATTTCAGGCGCTTCAAAAAATTCCAATACAGCTGTTTCACCGTTTTGCTTTCCTTTTAATGCTTTTGCCAATTCGGAGTCGTTATACAGAAAATGGGGTTCTCCCTCCACTTTTACCATAAAAATTGGTAGCTTTTTGGTCTTTTTGTGTCTATTCTGCAGAAAAAACGATGATTTAACTCCCCTTTTATCTATAGCGGCTAACAGGGTTTTTAGTTCCATTACCGCACGCAGCACATCCTTCAATTGTTTCTCGGTAAGAGCTTTGGCGTCTTGGGTATGCGTAACATTTATCCCTTCAGTGCCCATATCAAGTATTATTTCGCGCATCTGTTCTTCTTTTTGGAGATATTCTTCGCGTTTACCGCGTTTAATTCTATACAAAGGCGGCTGCGCAATGTAAACATGGCCGCCTTCTACAAGTTTGTGCATTTGCCTGTAAAGAAGGGTCAGTATGAGGGTTCGTATATGCGAACCGTCACTGTCGCTATCTGCCATGATTATTACCTTGTTATACCTTATTTTGGAGACATCAAATTCCTCGCCAACGCCGCACCCCAGCGCAGCTATAATAGTTCTTATTTCTTCATTGCTTAACACTTTATCAAGGCGCGCCTTTTCTACGTTTAAAATTTTACCCTTAAGCGGCAGTATGGCCTGAAACCTTCTGTCTCTGCCTTGTTTTGCGCTGCCCCCTGCGGAATCTCCTTCGACAAGATACACCTCGCAAAGAGCGGGGTCTCTTTCAGAGCAATCGGCGAGTTTACCGGGAAGCCCCGCTGTTTCAAGGGCGCCTTTGCGCCTTGTAAGCTCTCTCGCTTTTCTCGCAGCTTCTCTTGCCCTGGCAGCTAAAACTGCTTTCTCGATTATCTTGTTTGCTACCGAAGGGTTCTCTTCGAAAAAGCCCGCCAGCCCCTCGTTCACAATAGACGCGGTCAGGCCTTCCACTTCGGCATTACCTAGTTTCGTTTTTGTCTGTCCTTCGAATTGCGGATCTGGTATTTTTACGCTTATTACAGCAGTCAGGCCCTCCCGGATATCATCCCCCATAAGAGAGCTATCTGCATCTTTAATCAGATTTTTAGATTTACAATATTGATTCGCTGCGCGCGTCAGGGCTGATTTAAAACCGCTTAAATGCGTGCCGCCTTCTATGGTGTTTATATTGTTAACAAATGTAAATATGTTTTCGGCATAACCATCGTTATACTGCATGGCAAGCTCAACAGCAATGCCTTCTTTTTCTTTTTGTAGATAAATCACCTTTTTATGCAGGGGGTTTTTGTTTTTATTCAGGTGCTCTATCAGAGAAATTATACCGCCCTCAAATTGAAACTCTGCTTTTTTGTCGCTTCTTTCGTCTTCTATGGTAATTTTTATACCTTTGTTTAAAAACGCGAGTTCTCTCATCCTGCTTGTCAAGGTCTCAAGGCTAAATGAAAAGTTTTCCCTGAAAATTCCAGGGTCCGCCCTGAAGGTAACTGTTGTCCCCGGGTCTTTCGCTTTACCCACTATGGTCAACTCCGTTGCGGGCTTACCTCTTTTATAGCGCTGGTGGTATATGTTACCGTTACGACGCACTTTTACTTCCAGCCATTCGCTTAATGCATTCACAACACTTACGCCTACGCCGTGCAGCCCACCTGACACCTTGTATGTTCTGTGATCAAATTTACCGCCGGCATGCAGTGTCGTCATGACAACTTCAACGGCGGGGCGTTTTTGCGTCTTGTGTATATCCACGGGTATGCCCCTGCCGTTGTCTGTTACAGAAACGCTGTTATCCGCGTGTACCACAACATCTATTTTGTTGCAGTAGCCGCCCATGGCTTCATCGATAGAGTTATCCACGACTTCCCAGACAAGATGGTGCAGCCCCCTTGCGCCGACATCGCCTATATACATGGCAGGGCGCCGCCTGACCGCTTCAACACCCTCTAATACCTGTATTGTTGTAGCGTCATATTTTTGCGCTGCTTTTTCTTTTGAAGCAGTCTCTTCTTTTTTGGTTTTATCTTTGATTTTTTTGGCATCTTTCATGTTGTAACTTACCCCGCTATATTTCTGCTGATCTGAATTTTATTTTTTCCACTTCTTTTGTTGTAATAAGCCGGTTCATTTTTTTTACAATTTCTTTTTCCTGCAGGCGCAATTGATATATCCACACCGAGCTGTCTACGTTGACCAGCAGTGTTTTACCTTTTAACTGCGCCGGGCTTGAATGTTTCGCAGCTTTTTTACCAGCCGCCGCCACCCACGCGGACACAACGGCTTCTTTTGTAAGGCCCGCTTCGTTTGCTCGATGCATTTCCTCAAACAGGCCTTTTAAGGCCGAGCCTATGTGTTCCGGCAGATTCCGCCTCATTGTGTTTATGTTATCTGCATCGGCAGGACAACATATAAAAAATCTTCGCCGTCACGCACCACGGCCGGCTTTTCCTGCCCCGAAAACTCAATGCTCAAGTTTTCTTGTTTTACGTTTTTCAACCCCTCCAGCAAATATGTGGGATTAAAGCCTATAAAAAATTCAGCCCCGGTGTATTCACAACCCAGCTCCTCTTTGGTCTCTCCTATGTTTGGCGCGTGTTTCGAAACAACAATTTTGTTTTTAAAAACATCTATTTTTATTGATTGAGAATCTGGTGTCGTTAAAAGTGCCGCTCTTTTGACCGCAAACAAAAAAGGTTCTTTTTTTACAACCAACACATCTTTTTTTTGTGTCGGTATCGCCTGCTCATAATTTGGGAATTCCCCCTCTATCAACCTTGATATTATGGTTGTGTTGTTTAAAACAAACATGGCCTGGTTTGCGTCGAAAAACATAAAAACATCGCCAGTTTCCGGTGTGAGGATTTTGTTTATTTCCTGTATGGTTTTTGTGGGCACAATAGCTTTTGTGTTTGTGTTTTTTGGTAGCGTTTGTGTGTTTTGGGTGACAACAAGCCTTCTGCCGTCTGTGGCCACAAACTTAATACCCTGCTCTTGTAATATAAACAACACCCCATTTAACACATGCCTCGTTTGGTCGTGGCTCACAGCAAAAAAAGTCATCGTTAACATTTCTTTTAGTGTGTTTTGTGGTATTTGTATTTTGTTTTTTTCTGTGGTTTTTGGCAGCTTTGGAAACTCTTCTTTTGGTAGGCCTATTATTTTAAAAAAAGCTTTTTCACATTCAATGTTTATGGTGTTGTTTTTTTTGGTTGTGATGGTTATTGTTGATTCTGGGAGTTCTTTTATGATATCAACAAACCTTTTTGCTGGTATTGTAATAGCGCCTTCTTCTACCACCTCTGAGTTTATGGTTGTAATAATGCCAATATCTAAATCTGTGGCTATTAACTCAAGTGTGTTTTGTTTTGTTTGAATTAATATGTGAGATAATATTGGTAGGGTGTTTTTTGTTGTAATTACACCTGTTATGTTTTGTAATCCTTTTAATAAATCTGTTTTGTTGGTCTTTATTAACATCAGCTACCTTCTATAGTATATAGTTATTAGAAAAATAGTCGTATTAGTATAACATGTTAATGTGTGGATAACGCTATAACTGTTTGGCATTTTTTATATTATAAACAATTTGTTCGGTTGTTTGTTTGGTGTTTTTGTTGTTGTTAACCTCTTTTTTAATCTTTTCATATGCGTGTATGACGGTTGTGTGGTCTCTGCCCCCAAACTTATCCCCAATTTCCAAAAATGAACACTTAGTCATTTCCCGCGACAAATACATTGCGATCTGCCGTGGAAACGCAAACTCCCTGGTTCTTTTTTTTGTCTTCATAGATGATTGCGCAATATTAAAAAACTCAGAAACATTTTTTTGTATTAAATCTATATTAATATCTCCTTTTTCTTCCAACACAACCTCTTTTAAAACCTCTTTGGCCATATCCACATTAATTGTCCCACCGATTAATGAAGAATACGCGACTATTCTTATTAGCGCCCCCTCTAATTCACGGATGTTTGCTTTTATGCGCTCGGCCACATAGACAATTACATCGTCCGGCACAGCGACGACTTCTTTTTCTGATTTTTTCTTAAGTATGGCTACCCTGGTTTCAAAATCCGGGGGTTGTATGTCTGCCACAAGCCCCCACTCAAAGCGCGACACAAGCCTCTTTTCTAAACCGTGTATCTCTTTTGGGGGCCGGTCGCTGGATATAACTATTTGTTTATGAGAATCATACAGGGTGTTGAACGTGTGAAAAAACTCCTCCTGCGTCGATTCTTTCCCGGCTATAAAATGTATATCATCTATTAATAACACATCCTGGTTTCTGTATTTTTCCCTGAATTTTAACGTGGACCTGTTTTGTATTGCGCTTATCAGTTGATTTGTAAATTTTTCACTAGAGATATAAGTAACCTTTAATTTACCGGAAGAGCCTAGCGCGTGTTGGCCTATTGCCTGCATAAGATGAGTTTTACCCAGCCCCACACCTCCGTAAATAAACAGAGGATTATACGCCTTAGCCGGGGACTGCGCAACCGCCATACACGCTGCCTGGGCAAAACGATTGCTAGGGCCTACAACAAACTCATCAAAGGTGTAGCGCGTATTAAAACGGGTCTCATGTTGTATGAACCGCTCAAACGGTTTAGTGAGAAAACCGAGCCCCTTCTTTTCTTTTTGCTTGTTTTGTTCTTCGGCATCTGGGGCCTGCTGTATTGTTGTTATCTGAAAATCCACCTCCCTGCCGGCGGTTTCGGATATGGCCTTTTTTATCACATCGTGATAATGTTCTGCCAGCCAGGTCTTGAAAAACACATTCGGCGCCTCAAGGGTGAGCGTGCCCTCAGACGCCGAAACCTGCTTTATAGGCAGAAACCACGTTTCGTAACTTTGAGGGCTTACTTCCTTCTTTATGTTCTTTAAAGCTATTTCCCATAGATTATTCATAATACACCGTGGCGCACATTATAACAAAAGCAAAATTGTTTTTCAAGGAAAAAATTCCCGACGGTAAAACAAATTTGCTTGACTAGAAACAAATTTGTGTTATACTTTTTTAAATAAAGAAAGGCACCCACTCTATGAAAAAGACGCTACGGCCTAAATCTAACACAAAGCGCCGCAACAAACACGGCTTTAGGAAAAGAATGTCAAGCAAAACAGGTAAACGCGTTCTTTCTCGCCGAAG
>JAFGKX010000130.1 GCA_016928375.1 Candidatus Omnitrophota bacterium
CAAAAATGCAAAATATATGCCATAAAAAGGATATAATCAAAGCCCTTGGAAATGTTATTCTCATGTTAAAAATTATTTTCTATGTATCAATCGCCTGTCTGGCTGGTTGCAATGTTGACCTTTGATATGCCTTCTTGCCTGCATATATCCCATATTTTAACAACCCTGCCCAGGGAAGCTTTTTCATCCGCTTTTATCAGTATGGCCCTGCCTGAATCCGCTATGCGCTTTAGATTGGAAATTAATTCATTAAGCGTAACCAATTTCTCGTCAATATAAATAAGGTTTTCGGCGGTTATCGCTATAACAACGTTTCTTTCACTTAAGGCCTCCGACGTAATTGCCCTTGGCAAATTCACCCTTATGCCGGGCTGAAATATAAAGCTGGAAGTAAGCATAAAAAATATTAAAAGCTGAAAAACGACATCTATCAAAGGCGCGATATCTATATTGATAAACTTGGTTCTCTGCGGCGTTAATTGTTTTCTAAGCTTCATAATCCGCGCCTCTCTGTGTGAGTATGTTGACTAAATCGGTCGCGCTCCTCTCCATATCAAGGACAAAGCCGTCTACTTTATTGGTCAGATAATTATATGCTACATAAGTAGGTATGGCGACGGATAAACCCGCGACTGTCGTAAGCAGCGCCTGCCATATGCCTCCGGCCAGGTCTCCGGGGGATACGGGATTTAATGATGTGGATTTTTCCTGAATCACCTGAAAACATTGAACAAGGCCGCAAACTGTGCCTAAAAGCCCCAACAGCGTACTGACCTGCGCTATCGTGGATAATACAGGCAGATTTTTTTCAAGGCGCGGTATCTCATACAAGCCCGCCTCTTCTATGGATTCTTTGATATCTTCTTTCGGCCTGTCATGTTTTAAGATGCCGGCTTTTAGTATATGCGCTATCGGGCCGGGTGTATTCTCGCACATATTTACCGCTTCCATTATCCTGTTGCGCTTAAGTTTGTCCGATATTTCATCCATAAATTTTTTCGTATCTATCTTTGCCCTGTGCAGGTGAAATATCCTTTCTATTACAATTGCCAGCGCAATTATAGAACATAATACGATAGGATACATTATAGGCCCGCCTTTTACAATCATTTCCAACATGTTTTTCTCCTCCTTATAAACTTAGTTCTTCTTTGTGTTTTTCCATCCACTCTAATCTCTCCCTGGCATACTTGGCTTCTTCTACTCTGCGGCCGGCAAGTTTCTCATATATCTTTTTTGCCTGGAGCCATTTATTTTGCAATTCAAATATCTGAGCGCATCTTAACTGCGCGCGTATGGCAAGCGATTTTTCTTCCCCGAATAAATAGCCCACTTTCAGGTATTCGGCTATAGCATTATTGTAATCATTGCTGCTTTGGTAACACTGCGCTATCTGAAACTGCACCTGAGCGTTGAAAATAGTATTAGCGCCATCTTGCGCCATTTTAAAATATTCCAATGCTTTATCATACCGCCCTATTTCCTGGTATATGTCGGCTATCTTTTTATATATCGTCTTTTTAAAATTGTCATTATTCGATTTCTTTAACACGCTTTCTAGAATATTCACGGCTTCATTGTATTCGCCCCTCTCGGCCAATATATCGCTTAACGCCGTTGCGGCGGTATCAACCGAGTCGCTTTCCGGATAATCTTCTATCAATTTCTTAAATTGCACAACTGCATCGTTCATCCTGCCCTGCTTATAAAATACCAACCCGGACCAGTAAATAGCGTCGTCCGTCAGCGGATGGGCGGGGAAATCTTTGATGATTCTGTTAATACAGGCCTGTGACCTATCAAACTGATTAACCGCATAATAATACTGCACAAACCATAGTATAACATCGGGTATCAACCGGCTGTTCGGATATTTAGTCAAAAAATCAGAGAACACCTTCAGCGCTTTTTTCTCCTCGTTGTTGCGGTAATAAGTAAGCCCAAGTTCATAAACAGCGGTCTGGGCCAGATTCTCATCGCGGGTTTTCTGTATAATAGATTTATATACATCTATGGCTTTACCATATGCGCCTTCATTATAAAGACATACGCCGGAATAATACAATGCCTCATCTTTAAGGGAACTATCCGGGCATGTTTCGCTTATTTTATAAAATTGCTCATATGCTGGTTTGAAATTTGAATTCTTAAAATAAATCATGCCTGTCTCAAACATTGCCTTGTCGCAAAGCCTGCTTTTCGGATAATTTAATAACAAATTCTTAAAGGCAATAATTGCGGCGTTGTTATTATCCATTTTTGAAAAAGTAACGCCCAGCTGATACTGGGCATAATCTGCATAATAACTGTCGGGATAGCCCACCAATACTTTATCGTAATAAGCCTGGGCTTTACTATATTCTGCGTCATCCAGATAGATATCCGCTATACGGCACAATGAACTTACAATAAGATCCGTATCTTTCGATGTGTTGACAACTGTTTCCAACTCGGAAACTGCCTCCTGTTTTTTATTGAGCCTTAATAAAGCCCACGCCGCATTAAAATATGCCTGGTCTTTAAATTCACTATCCGGAAATTTATACAAAAGATCCCTGTAGCATTGCAGCGCTTTTTCATAATTCGAAAGGGCATAATAACCTTCGCCTTTCCAGAAATAAGCATCATCTAGCAAACTGCTTTTGCCGGATTTATCTATAATATCATTGCACGCGTTTATGGATTCCTGATATTTTCCTGTTATGTAGAAACACTTTGCCAGCCCAAAATAGGCTGAATCCGTAATTTCGCCGAAGGGGTAATTTTTTACAATAGAGCCGAATATATCTATGGCCTTTTGGTAATCCGACAACTCAAAATACGCCCAGCCCATACCAAGCTCCGCATAAGAAGACCATTCTGTTTCCCCGCCTATTTTTAAAGCAGACTGATAGGCCTTTATGCCGCCGCTATAATCTCCTAAACGGCTCAATATCTCGCCTTTAAGAAACAGCGCATCTTTTGTGCGGCGGCTTAACGGATATTTATCCAGGTAATTCTCTATTTTTTCTTTTGCCTGCTCATACCTGCCAAGGTCAAACAGGCATTCCGATACTTTATACAAAGAATCGCCAGATATTTTTGAATCAGAATAATTTTCTATAACCGCCATAAAGGAATCCAGGGCCAGGTGCGGCAAATTCTGTTTATAAAAACTCCAGCCTTTGGAATAATACGCATTGGCCGCGTAAGATGAGTTCGGTTTTTCTTTTATCAACCTGTCATAAAATTCTATCGCCTGCTTATAATCGCCTGCCTCATAATTCACCTCGCCGGCCCAATATAATGCAATATCTTTGAATGCATCGGCATGCGGAATATCCAGCGCCATGTTGAATTCGTGCAATGACTTGCTGTAATTTTTTTTATAAAAGTATGCCTGCCCCAGCAAAATATGGCTTTCAGCAATATAAACGCCGTCCGGATATTGCCTTAAATAATCCTCAATCTGATTAATAGTTACATCATAAAGCTGGTCATCGAATGCCTTTTTACCTAAAATAAACTGCCTCTGCTCTTCAGTAAGGCCGGTTTGCGCAGACACAGATATGCTGTTTAGGCATATAAATACACCCAGAATTATCATTAACGGGGATTTTAATTTCATGGTGGCTACAAGTATAACATGTAGTATAAGTTAATTCAATAAAGAAAAATAGATTTTTATTTAGCGTTCAGGGCTTTTTTAAGGTATTGGCCCGTATAAGAATTCTTATTGTGTACTATTTCCCCGGGTGAGCCATGCGCTATCAGCCTGCCGCCTGCATCTCCGCCTTCGGGGCCTAAATCAATAATGTAATCCGCGCTTTTTATGACATCCAGGTTGTGCTCTATGACAACAACGGAATTACCCTGCTCGACCAGGGCGTTTAAAACTAAAAGTAATTTGTGCACATCCGCAAAATGCAGGCCTGTGGTAGGTTCGTCTAGTATATACATGGTTTTTCCTGTAGCTGTTTTGCTAAGATATGCCGATAATTTTATTCTCTGCGCCTCGCCGCCTGAAAGCGTAGTTGCCGCCTGGCCAAGGCCTATATAACCTAAGCCCACGTCTATAAGCGTTTTTAGTTTAGTCCTTATGCGCGGTATATTTCTGAATAATTCATACGCATCATCAACCGTCATTTCCAAAACATCCGCGATACTTTTGCCTTTATATTTCACACCTAAAGTCTGCTCGTTAAACCTTTTTCCTTTGCATATTTCACAGGTAATATATACATCCGGCAAAAAATGCATTTCTATTTTCTTTACGCCGTCGCCTTCACACGCTTCGCATCTGCCGCCCTTTACATTAAAGCTGAATCGGCCTATTTTATAACCGCGCACTTTTGCCTCAGGCAAACGGCTGAAAATATCTCTTATATAGCTAAATACTCCGGTATATGTCGCAGGGTTTGAACGCGGAGTCCTGCCTATCGGCGACTGGTCAACAACTATAACCCTGTCTACATTTTCTATACCTGTTATTTTATCGTGGCTGCCTGGCGTCAGGGAAGAACGGTAAAATTTTCTCGCAAGCGCCCTGTACAGTATTTCATCCACCAGTGTGGATTTGCCGGAACCGGAAATACCGGTTACGCAGACAAAAACTCCCAGTGGGATTTCTACATCTATATTTTTTAAATTGTGCTCCCGGGCACCTTTTATTATCAATTTTTTTCTATTTTTATACGGACGGCTTTTCTCCGGCACGGTAATAGAAAGTTCACCTCTCAAATATTTCGCTGTCAGAGAATACCTGCATTTCAATAATTCCTTGAAATGGCCGCTGTATATTACCTTTCCGCCTTTTTTTCCGGCGCCGGGGCCAAGATCTATTATGTAATCCGCGTTTCTTATCGTAGCCTCATCGTGTTCTACCACTACAATAGTGTTGCCTAAATCACGAAGCGCGTACAGCGTATTTAAAAGTTTAGAGTTATCGCGCTGATGAAGGCCAATGCTTGGCTCGTCTAAAACATACAGAACGCCTACTAAGCCTGCGCCTATCTGCGTCGCCAGCCTTATTCTCTGCGATTCACCGCCTGAAAGCGTAGAACTCATCCTATCTAAGGTGAGGTATCCCAATCCTACATTTATAAGAAATTTGAATCTTGTCTTGATCTCTTTTAAAATCTGTTTCGCTATTATTTGCTCTTGTGCGCTAAGTTTCAGGTTTTCAATAAAATCATATGCCGCCCCTATGCTTAAACTGCAAAACTGGAATATATTTTTTCGGTTTATTATTATGCTCAGGGCTTCTTTTTTAAGGCGGCTGCCGTTGCATTGAGGGCATGGATGCATAGACATATAACCGTGAATGAAATTTTTCATATATTCACTTTCGGTCTGCCTGAATCTGCGCTCAAGATTAGGTATAATGCCTTCGAAATATTCATGCGAATCTTTTTTTGAACCATAAAGCACGGCATCGCGTATATGCCCGGGTAATTTATTAAAAGGTGTGTCCAGATCAAAATCATAATCGCGGCTTAGGTCCCGCATAAGGCTATGATAGTATAAAAGCAATGATTTTCCGCCTTTTCTCCACGGCTCAACAGCGCCTTCTTTTAAAGACTTAGATTTGTCGGGTATTACCAGATCCGGGTCTATCTCCATTTTGTTTCCCATACCAAGGCATGAAGGGCAGGCGCCATACGGAGAATTGAACGAAAACATACGCGGTTCCAATGCGCCGTAGCTTATGCCGCAGTCAGGGCAGCTATTTTGAGTAGAGTATAAAATTTCGGTTAGCGGTTTTCGGTTATCATTTGTCTGCATAACAATAATAACAAGGCCATCAGATGTTTTTAATGCGGTTTCTATGGAATCTGCGAGGCGGTTACGCAGATCTTCTTTTAATA
>JAFGKX010000013.1 GCA_016928375.1 Candidatus Omnitrophota bacterium
AATGGAGATATCTATCTTTTTTATGGGAAAAGGTAGCTATCTCCATTTTTCAGACTATATTTTTATGGGATTTTTTGATTTTACGGTTATTTACTCATTGGGCAGGCGCCTTTTCCGCCCATCATTTTGCCCATTTTATCTGATTTTTTTATTTCTACTTCCTTCTTCAGATCTAAATTCTTGTCGTATTTCAGCAGCCTATTTCCGCTTAACACGATAACACCGCCGTCTGAAGCAGCCACCATTTGATTTTTGTTCATATTTTTCATGCAGCGCATCATCATCATATTTTTTTTGTCATCATGATGCTTTTTCATCATATCGGGCTTCTGCATCTGCGCTTCGGCCGGCTGCTGTTCCTGCGCCTGCACTTGTGTTTCTTCTTGTGCCTGTGCCTGCGATGCCTCTTCGGCAAAGGCATAAACGCCATACGATAGGCACGCCACTACCACTAAAACAACTAATATTTTTCTCTTCATCGTCTTTCCTCCAATTTTTACGAAGTAAATTTTGTCCCGAGCGCTATTAAAGTCCCTGCCTTGCCGGCAGGCAGGCGAGCAAGTGCGAGGACTTATTATTAGCGAGGGACTTTCTTTATTCAGCTTTCTTATCCCTTGTCATTAAATCCGTTACTGCTTTTAACGGGTTTTTATTTTCGAAAAGCACTTTGTAAACCTGCTCTGTTATAGGCATCTCAATATTATATTTTTTGGCTAATTTATAAGCAGATTCGCTTGTATATATACCTTCTGCCACTTGTTCCATGCCCTGCACTAAATCCATAAGCTTTTTGCCTTTCGCGATTTCCTCGCCTACATGGCGGTTTCTGCTGTAAGGGCTTATGCAGGTTGTCATCAAATCTCCCATTCCGCTTAAGCCGTTAAATGTTTCTTCTCTCGCGCCCATGGCAGTTCCCAGGCGTTTGATTTCAACAAGCCCGCGCGTAAAAAGCGCTGCTTTCGCGTTAGTGCCAAAGCCTAAGCCATCGGAAATACCAGCGGCTATGGCAATTATATTTTTAAGGCTGCCGCCTAATTCCACGCCTATGACATCAGTGCTCGTATACACGCGAAAGCGCTCTGTCATAAACAAGTCCTGAACGCTTTTTGATATATTCTCATTATTCGATGCCGCTACCGCCGAAGTCGGTATTTCCCTTGCTACTTCCATGGCAATGGTCGGCCCGGAAAGAACACATACAAGATCTGTTTTTAATTCTTCTTTTATTATTTCGGATATCCTTTTAAGATTATTGGTTTCAATACCTTTTACAGTGCTTACTATTACGCGATCTGAAAAATCCACGCCTTTTAAATGTTCTTTAAGGGTTTTCCTGATAAACTGCGACGGCACAGACAGCACTATAGTCTTTGCGTCTCTAAGCGCTTCCTGCGCATCATCTGTTATATTTACAGTCTCCGGGATGCGGAATTGAGGCAGGAATTTGGTGTTTTCACGCGTTTTTTTCATAAACTGCGCGTAATTGGAAAACGCGCCCCATAACGATACATTTACGCCCTTTTTGGCAAGCAGTATCGCAAGGGTCGTGCCCCATGCGCCGTCTCCGAGTATGGCTGTTTTTGATGTATTCATAATGGGATAAGTATAGCAAAAATTTTCGCTATAAGCAATAAAAAAGACCTTGATTTTTCAAGGCCTTTTTTACGGGATTAGGGGCTCATTTTTTATACTTCTATATCATCACTCCTTCTACTATATAAAACACAAAACTAATACTTTTATTCCATTATTTTTCAAGAAATTCTCTCGCAACTTTAGCATCTATGCTGTCCGGATATTTTTTAAGCAATACCTCAAAAGCAGCGGCTGCTTTTGCCTTGTCTTTTAAGTCATTATCATATATATAGCCTATAGCGCATTGCGCGAGGCTTGAAAGCGCGTTAGCAGGATAATCCCTGGTTACTTTTTCAAACGAATTTATGGCTTTTTCGTAATCGCCCAAGTAATAATAATACGAACCTATAAACATCATAAACTGCGCGTTATATCTGGCATTGGGATAAACCTTTACCATTCTCTCGAGGTTTTCTATGGACAGCCTGTGCGCTGCAACATTGTTATCTCCTATCGCCTTATTGATTGTATGCATAATCGCATCTAAATCTTTGGGTATTGCGCGCGGCGCGCTATCAAGTATATATAAAGGCGCGGGCCTAAGCAGCTCTTTTACTCTGTCAGGCTGCATGCTTATCAATATAGCTACCTGCGGTTTTTCTCCCAGCTGATATAGTTCCTGCACATCTTTCCATTCATTATCTGATAAAAGTGTCGGCATATCCGGAGTGCTGTTTAACTGCGTCTGGGTTTTTTGCCCGGCATCTACATAAACATCCCTGCCTTTGGAGCTTACTTTGACTTTACCTTCCAGTACGCCTAACCAGGTACTTCCGCCGGAAGTTTCATCCACATCAATAATAAACGCGGTACCGACTACCTTTGCGCGGCACGCAGCTGTTTTAAGCAGCATATTCGAACCTTTAAATGCATCGGCCGTATTAACCATAAGCCTTCCGCTTTTTACATCAAATTCCGTAGAATGGTTATGCCCCAATATATTAAGCTTTGCTATTGTTATAAAAGAGCCTTCTTTTACTCTGGCAGCGTATTTGTTCCTGGATATAATATTTACAATACCATTTTGCGATGTCTTTATGATATCGTTCTCTCTTAACCTCATATTAGCTGCGGCAGTAACCCATTCGCGAGACCTGGCGTTGTAAATATCGGCTTTACCGCTTGCGCCCTCTACAAGCGGTAAATTCGCATATGTATAATAATTATAACCTCCGAATAACAATGACAGCGTCACAACCAGCGATGCCGCAACCCTTACTAAAACGGGAGCCCTTATAGCAAATATATCCTGCATGCCTGAAAGCGTATTTTTAAGCATCTCATTTAGAGAGAATTGAACTTTTTCCTTTTGCCCGGCTTTTTCAAGTTTTTCAAAAAACGCGGAATCAAAACCTTTGGATTCTTTGACCGGGGCAATAGAAGACAATGAACTTTTAAGCATTTGTAAATTGTGCAGAATATGCCTGCAGCGGCTGCATTCTTTCAGGTGAGATTCTATTTTTTCAAATTCTTTCACCGTGCAGTCGTTATCCGCATACCTTGATATTGCTTTTATTGTTATGTTACAGTTCATCGCGATCACTTCCTTATATTTTACAGATCCTTAAATCCTAAAATTCTTGCCAGGTTTTCCCGCGCCCTTGAAAGCCTGCTTCCTACTGTCTGCGAAGGGCATTTTAATATTTTGGCAACCTCGTCATACGGCAAGCCCTGTATGTCGCACAATATTATTACATCTTTGTGCTTGGGCTTAAGTTGATTTATGCCCTGCTGAATCAGTTTTTCTTTTTCTTCAGCCAGCGCTTGTTCATCGGGTAGTTTTCCCTTATCCTGTATCACATCCAGCAGTGTTACGCTGCCTTCTTCCGTAATGCTTTCATCAATAGAAACTTCATTCACATGTTTTCTGTCCCTCAAGAAGTTTCTTGATAGATTTCCGGCAATCGTATAAACCCACGAGGAAAACTTGCCTGTTTTTTCATAACGGCTTATATTCATATAAACCCTTACGAATGTCTCCTGGGCCAGCTCCTCCGCATGGTGAAAATTACCCACAAACCTATAGATGTAATTAAGTATCGGGCGCTTATATTTATGGTAAAGAACATCCAGGGCCTTTTTGTCTCCTTGTTTTGCCCTGTCTACCAATTCATCATCATAGATAGGCGGGATATCCGTATTATCCTGCCTTCTACTAAATAGAACCCAAAAAAACATCAAAAATTCCATGTTTTTTACTTACTCTTCTTCTCTGGAAGCGCTATCAGCGCCTCTATTGAGCCTTTCTCCTTTATTATCACAGGGCGGTTGATAGTTTTCACAGCAAACGATATTTCCCTGCTTGCCCCGAAAACAGCGTCTTTTAAATTCTGGATATAAATCAATTTTGAGTTTATCAGCATCTGTATGCGCAGGTACTGTTCCAAAGCAAGGATCTGCCCTGATATTGCGGCAGCGGATACGGACATATGCGATTTCAATGACAATGATATAATGGCATCGTCTATCATTTTTCTATATTCGGACTTACTTAAAATTTTATCCTCGCCGGCATAATAATCCTGCGGCTTTATATCTTTATTCCACCAGGCACCTATGTGTTCAAACAAGGTTTTGCCCATGTTTTCATAATACGCGTCTACATCGTTCTGAAATATTGCAAAGGCCTTTTGCCTTTCCTCTATCAGGTTTTTAAAAGCAGCTGTGATATTCTGAAGGCTCATTATTTCCTGAGTAGTGTTTTCGATCTGAAGATATGTCAATGAGGCGCGCCTATCCGAATAAAATGCCTTATAAAAAAGTTCCGCAAGCTTAAGTTTCGCCAGCAACTGAGCTATAAAACTCTGATTCTTGAAAATTTCCCTTAATCTCTGCTCATCTTTTATATTCACGATACCGACACGATATTCCCTGGCAGCGTCTTTATCCGTTACGGATGGCGGCGCTGTTATGATGATTTCGCCTGCTCCGTCGGCAACCACGATATTATCTATACCGTAACGGTCATACCTTACAATCTTTCCTTCTTTATTCAGCCTGGCCTTTTTTGTGAAAGAGCCGGTTATTCTTAAAAGGCTGTTTCCTTTATCATCGCTTATAACGATTTCCGTATTGCCCAGAATAACAACAGGCCTTCCTTCGGTATCGTATTTGACCTCATTGACATCTACGCAAGAAAGTAATCTTATGACACTATCGGATAAATAATCACGGGCAATAATAAAAATCTGTTCTTTATATCTTACCGGCCTATCAGCCTCGTTATATTCTATGTTACTCAATAATCTTTTTTGGGAAATGCCGGGGTTTTGGAGGTCGCTTATTATCTGGGAACATTTTACGGGACGGCTTTCTTCGTCTAAGACTGCGTCTTCGGAAACCACACTGCCTAAATCAAAACAAAGCCCTGAAAAATAAAATTCTGTGCCTGCTTTTTTATATACACCTCTTCCGGTTTCAAGAAAAGCATTTCTTTTAATATTCGCCTGCTCGCGCCCGGAATCTGTTTTATCTTTATTAAAAACTATACCTCTCTCAGATTCAAGATTTTGGGATATGTAAGGGTTGTTTTGTTCCGCGGATAATGAGGGTAGGTGAAATACACAAAAAATTACAATTAAAATTATGTGTAATAAATAGCATTTTTTCAAGGTTTCGGCCTTATCTTTTCACCAATTTTATGTTCAGTGCCTCTAAATAATCTATCTATATTCTGCCTATGCGTATAACCTATCACAATACATAAAATCACGCCTAAAATCGCGTAAGAAACAGGCTGCGCAAAAAAAAGCATCATAGCGGGCATGGCAAGCATCATAATAATCGAAGACAAAGACACGTATTTGCTCAATATAACAACTATAAGCCATATCAAAATAGCTGCTATCGCGGGCTTTGGCGATAATGCCAAAAATACGCCCAGGGTCGTAGCAACTCCTTTGCCGCCTTTAAAGTTTAAGAATATCGTCCAAATGTGCCCAAAAACCGAAGCCCCTGCCATAAACACTCTGAACATATCGATGCTTATGTTGGCGTTTGCGTTAAAAAATATTTTCGGCAAAAGCAATACGCATATAACTCCTTTCAACATATCCAATACAAGCACCATTACGCCCATACCTTTTCCCATGACCCTCAGGGTGTTAGTAGCGCCGATATTACCGCTTCCGTGCTGCCTTATGTCCACACCTTTTAAACGGGATAAAATGTAACTTGTGGGTATTGAGCCTATTAGATACGCCGATACCAGGGATATAAAAAAGTAAGCCATATTATGTGCTCTCCTTTAATTTCAATCTTATCGGCACCCCGGATAAATCAAAATGCTGCCTTATGCTATTCTCTATATAATGCAGGTAATCCTGCCTTAAAAGTTCCGGGTAATTACAAAAAAGCATAAATTCCTGCGGCGAGACCCTTGTCTGTAATCCGTAATAAACATGCACTTTTTTCCTATGCACAAGCGGGTGCGCCTTGACCCGTTGGATTTCTTCCAGCACTTTATTAAGCTGGGACGTCTTTATTGTTTTATGGGATCTTTCATGCAATTCAGGCACCATATCCAGGGCCTGGGTTATATTGCGCTTTGTCAGACAGCTTATAAAAATCACGCATACCCAACCAAGCATCTTGAGCCGCTCTTTAAGGGCCTCCATATAATCATACTGCTGAACATGCGTTATAAGATCCCATTTATTGACTAAAACCGCAAACGGTTTGAAGTTTTTGGCGACGTATTCTATTATCTTTATATCATCCACACACAGGCCCTGCTGGGCATCGAGCATAATCAGCACTATCTGCGCGTTCCTTATGGTTTCTTTTGAGCGGGCTATGCTGAATACATCTATTGTTTTTCTTAGCTTCTTTTTATGTTTCATGCCCGCGGTATCAACCAGTATAAATATGTTATCCTTATATTCGAAATATATATCTACCGCATCCGTCGTGGTGCCGGGCGTTTTATCGACTATTACCGCCTGTTGGTTAAGCACCGCGTTTATGAAAGAAGATTTGCCTACATTCTGCCTTCCGACTATCGCAACGGTTATTTTCTGTTTAGGCGGCTGCTTCGATTTTGGAATTTCGGGCAGAATTTTCACCACATCTTTAAGCAGGCCTTCTATTCCGTAACCGCTTAAAGCCGATATGGGATAGGGCTTGCCTATACCGAGTTTATAAAAATCGTAGGTTTCGCTCTCTATCTGCTTGTTGTCAGTTTTGTTTACAACCAAAAATACTTTTTTTGACGATTTGCGCAATAAGCTGACTACATTATAATCCGAAGACGTTATTCCTCTTTTTGCGTCGCAGACAAAAAATATGATATCAGCCTCATCAAGCGTAAGCCTTACCTGCTGATATACAAATTGTTCTATTACCTCTTTTGTTCCTGACTTTAATCCGCCCGTATCTATAAGCATAATTTTTTTATTGCCTATTATCAGCTCGGCGTTTACCCTGTTGCGCGTAACGCCGGGAGTAGATTCAACGATAGATTTTCGTTTGCGTATAAGGCGGTTAAAAAGAGAGGACTTACCGACATTTTGAGAACCTACAATAACTATGGTGGGTAAAAAATTTTCTTTAGGAGACATTTTGAAGCCTATTGGCCCTTATAAGATAAGCGAGCCCTGAGAGTACGGTAAATATAACCGTAGTTATCCATATTATATATGAATATTTATACCCAAGAAGGACAACGATTACGGTAAACATCTGCAGGGCGGTCGTAATCTTGCCCAGTATGTTGGGCCTGATTTCTATTTTACCCATGAGCATATGCAGCATCATGGTGCCCAATACAATTAAAACATCTCTGCTTATTACAACAACAGTGACCCAGGGCGGAAGCCTCGACGATGCAGGCAGCGTATTTGTCAGGGTAAGCGATATATACGCGGATACCAACAAAAGCTTGTCCGCTATCGGGTCAAGCGCTGTGCCTAATTTCGTTTTCTGGTAATATTTACGCGCCACATATCCGTCTACGGCATCCGTCATCACAGATACTGCGAATATAACCAACGCTATATACCTTAAAAAATCTGCTTCAGGGCTGTAATAGATAAAGCAGGTCACAAAAAATGGCACCAACAATATCCTTGCCATTGTAATCTTGTTCGCCAAAGTCATGCTATTCAATTTTCCTTACTCTTGTTAACGGCCAATAAATGACCATTGCCTTGCCTAAAATATCATTGCGTTTTACAAAACCCCAATAGCGCGAGTCCCTGGAACTTGCGCTGTTATCTCCCAGCACAAAATAACTGTCTTCCGGCACACTAAGGACGTTTCCCGGCGTGCAATATATCATGTTTGGATCGCTGTTGTAATACCTGATTCTTCTCACCTGCTCCGGCTCTTGAACCAACTTGTTGTTTATCCAGATGCTTCCGTCTCTTATTTCGACCTTCTCTCCCGGTTTCGCTATCAGGCGTTTTATAAAATCTTTTTTTCTGTTCTCAGGATACCTGAATACGATTACATCGCCGCAGTTTGGTTCTTTAAACTTGTATATGAACTTGTTTACAAATATCCTGTCTCCTTCTATCAGTGTAGGGCGCATAGAACCCGTCGGAATTTTAAATGCCTGCACCACAAAAGTCCTTATTATCATAGCCAGAACGAATGCTATTACAATTGCCTCGGCCCATTCGCGCATGTTCTGTTTAATCTTCGGATTTAATTTCATAAGAGCAAAACCTCCTTTTGCTACATCTCTATTTTCAATGCGGCCAAGAATGCCTCCTGAGGTATTTCTACCGTGCCGAATTGCTTCATTCTTTTTTTGCCTTCTTTTTGTTTTTCCCAGAGTTTTCT
>JAFGKX010000131.1 GCA_016928375.1 Candidatus Omnitrophota bacterium
TAAGCAACCTCTTGCGCTCTTATAGCTATTGCTGTAAATAACAATGCAGCAAACACTATCAATCCTATAAATCTTTTCTTGCCCATTGCAAACCTCCAAAATTTACTTTGTAAATTTTGTCCCGAGCGCCGCTAAGATGCCTGCCTGCCGGCAGGCAGGCGAGCAAGTGCGAGCATCTTATATTAGCGAGGGGCTTTACTTCAATCGTTGCTTTCTGCGCTTCATGCTTATACTCCCAGGAAGGCTCTTAGAGTAGTTCTGGCGGTTTCCATAATACCCTTTGATTTAGAGCGCAGATTGTCATATTCATTGCTGAATACAACATATTGTTTTTCGAACTCTTTATCGCTTATACTGTCGTTCTTTTTTGGCTCTTTGATCTCCCGCCATAATAAAGAAAGCATTCTTTCGATTCTCTCTATCTGATCAATACATCCTCTGTAAGCCCTGAAAGACTTATCGTCGGATAAGCTTCCTAAGGCAGATGTGGATACGTTATATTTCCACGTTGCTTCATCAAAATTCCAGCTTTTGATGAGAAAGTTTAGGGTTTGCTCATAAGCAAAGTTTCTGTTATTTATTATAAGATCGCGCAAAACAGATGTCTTTATATTAAGAAACTCGGATCTCGGCCTATGAAGAGGCAGGGATTTTATGCTTTGCGAAATCGCAGTAAACCAGGTTGCCAGAAGCGGATATGTGCCATAAGTATCTACCATGCCTTTTGCGCTGTACTTGTCCCCTGTGCCAAAATCCCCTATGGTAATATCTGATCTTGTTATTTCTATAAAACTTGTGAGGTTGTCATAAAATTCAACATCCTCTTTTACATAATCAATATCACCGGGTATTTGCACAATCCTCTCTGCCTGGGGATAATTATCAAGCACGTGGCCCCAGCCAGCAAGCCATGTCTGGCATGTATCAACAGACCAGGTTTGTATAACCTCAAGAGCATTGGACCTTTTATCTTTTAGAAAAGAGACGGCATCCTGTCTTATGGCTGTGTCCCTGGATAACATAACAATTGGCCGGGAATCAATTTCCTTGCATCTGTCAACTGTCCACCAGAAATACCATTCACACTTTTTATTATGCTCATACCCCTGGTATGGAAAAATAATAATTGGTTTTGAATTTATGTTTTTATTATGAATTTTAGTATCAGCTTGCTTTACCATGTTTTTTTAAAAGCTCTACGCTTTCCCCCGTCTTGCTTCCAATTGTTTACGAATATCATATGCTTTATCTTCTGTGATGTCAAAGGACATAATAATGAAAATAGCGGCGATAGAAGTTAGGATCGGAATACCTATATCGCAGATCCTCATCCAGAATAATGTTGCGGTTGCCTGGCCAAGGCCTAATCCCTGATGAAACCCGGTAGCATTAAGAAGGAATCCGGAAATAAGCGATGCGATTGCAAGCCCGAATTTTACCATCCACCAGTAAACGGCGCTGAACATTCCTTCGCGGCGTTCGCCGGTCTCGAGCTCGTCAAGGTCGCAAACATCTGCTACCATGGAGCTCATCAGCATAAAAAGCGACCCTAGGCCAAACGCAATAAATGGAGCGGCAATAAACAGCAAATATGGCTTATCCGGATTATACCCTATCCACTTTAAAGCGTAACCAAGGATTGAAAGAGGGATTGTAATAAAAAAAGTATTTTTTTTCCCGATCTTCGTGGAAATCCATGTAGTTAAAAATATGACGCCAACAGTACAAATAGAACTGAATGTTCCATACCAGCCAAGCAACAATCCGCCTTTCGAATATGCCTGATCGAGTGAGACGGCATTCTTAAAAACATAGAAAAACACAACATAGATGGTAAAAGCTGATGCGCACATAAAACCATTGAAAATCAGGAATGTTGTCGCGCAAATTTTAACAAATGGGCCTCTTTTAAAAGTAACAGCAACACCAACCAATAAATTCTTTATAACATCCCAGAGGCTTCTTCTTACAGGCTTGGGAAGGCTGCTGAAATGTTCTTTATTGTAAATTGCCGGAAGTATGCCGCCGGCTATAATGCAGATTCCGATGATTAGCGAGAGAATTCGTCCCCCATGGACAACATCCTGAAACCAGTTTCTGTTGTGCATAATTGCCCAGCACCAGGGAGCAGCCAGCCATGGCAATTGGCCTATAAAATTACTGGCTCCTTGCAACCGTGTTCGTTCATGATAATCAGGCGTCATTTCATAACCGAGCGCAATCCAGGGAATAGAAAAACAGGTAAATCCAATGAAAAACAGGATCTGGAATATTAAGAAATACCAAAAATAGAATATCTCGCTCTGCCCCTTATAAAGCTGAAACATAAGCATAAAACAAAGTCCGGCAACAATAGCCCCAAAAAATATAAAAGGCCTGCGGCGTCCGTATCGGGTCCGGGTATTATCTGAAATGTAACCGGTAATAGGGTCCGATATGGCATCGACAACACGAGGAATGCATCCTATAATTCCGACCAAGCGGACATCTATGCCTAATCCAAGATTTAAAACAATGACCATTTGTCCGATAAAGGCAGCTTGAATAGTATTAGCAAGCGATCCTATGCTGTATACCATTTTCTGAAAAAATGGAATTCGGTCTTTGCTGGCTGTCTTATGATGCCTTGAATGCTCGATTACCTGGTCCATTAATCGCCCCCTTCCTGTTTCTGCGTTTGAATTTTCTACTCGTATCTTATATCATCGAGATAAAATATACAGCCATTCGGATTTACATCCAAATTGGTGGACCAGCAAAAACCTCCGCTTATATACGAAAGGTCTTTGCCTTTTAAGTCTATTTCGTACTGCTTCCATTCTTTTGTTAAAACAATAGGATTAAGGTAGGCGATATCAGAATCCGGATATGCGCCTGATATTCCGCCTATTTTAAATTCTTCTATATTTTCTCCGCCCTTTTCGCCTTTTGCCCAAAAGGTAAGTTTATTCGCGCCGGTTAAATCAAAGCCACCTTTTTTATCGCCCCAGTTATTTGCCGGGCTCTGCCAATATATTCCTGCCCAGCGCGCGCCCTGGGAGGCATCTGGCTTGTATGTTATCTTTATGCAGGATGTGCCTGAGTGTGGATTTTCTACGCAGTTATCATTATAAACCA
>JAFGKX010000132.1 GCA_016928375.1 Candidatus Omnitrophota bacterium
ATAAATTATATAATAGTTTACAATTATGAACCGATTTAAAGATTTATTGCATATGCCGCTTATCCGGCTGATGAGCAGGGCCGATTACGTAAGAAAAAAATATACCAAGAATACCCTGGATGTATGCAGCATCATAAACGCGTAGTCAGGCCTATGCAGTGAGGACTGCAAATTCTGCGCCCAATCCCGAAGGCATAATTGCGGGATTTTGGTTTATCCGCTTATTGAAAAAAGAAAGATAATCGATGCAGCGAAAAAAGCGAAAGAAAGCGGCGCGCAGAAATTCGGCATTGTTACAAGCGGAAGAAGGCCTTTTAAAAAAGATCTGGATATAATAGCCTGCGCTGTATCTGAAATAAAAAATAAAATAGGCATCGGTGTATGCGCCTCTTTGGGCGCTTTGGGTAAAAGCGAACTTAAGATGCTGAAAAGCGCCGGGCTTTCGCGTTATCACCACAACATAGAGACATCGCGCCGTTTTTATAAAAAAATAGTATCAACGCATGATTTTAATGAAAGAATTAAAACCATAAAGGCTGCCAAAGCTGCGGCACTTGAGGTATGCAGCGGCGGTATAATCGGAATGGGCGAAAACTGGCAGGACAGGATAGAAATGGCAAAGGCTTTGGAAACCCTGGGCGTTGATTCTGTTCCGATAAACATACTGATTCCATTAAAAGGTACGCCCATGGAATTGCAGCGGCCCATATCCTGCGGCGATGTCATAAGGACGATATGCATTTTCAGGATAATACTTAAAGACAAAGCTGTTAAAATTGCGGCAGGCAGGGAAAGCGTATTAAAAGATTTCCAGGCATCTGCCTTTCTTTCCGGGGCAAATGGAATGCTTATCGGCGGTTATCTTACGACAGGCGGAAGGCCTGTTGAAGAAGACCAAAAACTCATAAAAGAAATAAAAGAACTATGGCTATGATAAAAGAATTTTTAGCTCAAAAGCAGAAACAGGGCCTGCTGCGTTTTTTGCGCCATGCGGATTATAAAAAATCCGGCGATATATTTATCGAAGGAAAAAAATACATAGATTTTTCTTCTAATGATTATTTAGGGTTATCGCAGCACGCAAAACTTATACAAGCGGCGCAGGATGCAGCTGAAAAATTTGGCACCAGCTCATCATCAAGCAGGCTTCTAAGCGGCAGCTTTAAACTGCACAATGAACTTGAGGAAAAAACAGCTGAATTTAAGAAAAAAGAAGCAGCGCTCGTATTTAATTCAGGTTATCAGGCAAACATAGGTATAATCAGCGCTTTATGCACAAAACAGGACGCGATATTCTGCGATAAAATGAGCCACGCAAGTATAATAGACGGCACATTGTTGTCCGGTTCTAAATTTTTTCGTTTTTCACATAACGACCTAGGCCACCTTGAATCTCTTCTTGAAAAATACAGGAATAAATTCAATAATGCATTGATAATCACAGAGTCGATTTTTAGCATGGACGGCGACAAGGCCCCTTTAAAGGGTATTGTGGCATTAAAAGAGAAATATAATTGCAGGATGCTGGTGGATGAGGCGCACGCAACCGGAATTTTCGGAAAAAACGGTTCCGGCTTAACCGAAGAAGAAGGGCTTTCGGAAAAGATAGAATTTATAATGGGTACATTCAGCAAGGCGATGGGAAGTTTCGGGGCATACCTGGCCTGTTCAAAAGATATAAAAGATTATCTGATAAATACCTGCAGAAGCTTTATATATTCCACTGCCCTGCCTGCGCCGGTCATAGCAGCCGATATAGCAGCTATCGATGTAATAAAAAAAGAACCGCACAGGCGAAAAACGCTTTTGGATAACGCGGATTATTTTAGAAACACTTTAAAGAAAAATCAAATTTCAGTAAAAGGCGCTTCGCAGATAATACCGCTTATAACGGGCGATTGCGTAAAGACGTTAGAAATAAGCAAAATGCTGATGGAAGCAGGGTACTGGGCTTTACCCATAAGGCCGCCGACAGTGCCGAAAAATGAATCAAGGATAAGATTTTCATTAGCCTATAACCACGCAAAGAAAGATTTAAAGAGGTTGCTGGATGACATTATCAAAATCCGCTGTTCTTATCCCGGGATGGGCGACAGATAGCAGGATATTCGATTCCCTGGTTCTGCCGTTCGATAAAGTGCTGGCAGCGGACTTTTCTTGTTCCGGATTCGATAAAGAACTTCTTGCGTTGCTTAAGAAAGGCAGCGTCAAAAAAACCACCCTTATAGGGTATTCGCTGGGTGGATTTCTGGCTGCGGATTTTGCATGCAAATATCCGGACCTCATAGATAACTTAATACTTGTAAGCATAAGGCAGCAGTATCCGCCGCGTACACTTGATGCAATAAAAAAGTATCTTATTGAAAATAAAAAAGCGTATTTGTATAAATTTTATCACGAATGTTTTTACTCGCCGGAAGATATGTCGTGGTTTAAAAAAAATCTGCTTAAGCGCTATTTAAGCGATATGCCGGCGGAGCGTTTATTGACAGGGCTGGATTATCTCAAAAAAGCCCGCATAAAAGCATCTTCCGTAAAAAATATAAAAATCATACACGGGGAATTCGATAAAATAGCGCCCCTGAAAGAGGCGCAAGGCATTGCGCGTGAATTAAAAGTCGAATTTATCGTAGTAAAAGATGCCGGGCATATGTTGTTTCTGAAAAAAGGCTTTGATAAAATATTATGATCGATAAAAATGCAATAAAAAACAATTTTTCCAGATACGCGCCTTACTATGACAGGTATTCTGCGGTGCAGTCTGCCTGCGCAAAAGAACTTCTGTCTATGTTTAATGCAAAAACATTTATCTCGATACTTGATATAGGCTGCGGCACAGGCATCCTGACAGGGCTTTTAAGCAGGAAATTTCCCAAAGCGAGCATAAAGGCAGTGGATATTTCTGACGGCATGATAGATGCTGCAGTGAAAAAATTTAAAAGCGGAAAGATAAAATTCATAAGAGAAGATGCCGAAAACATGCATTTTAAGCAGCAGTTTGATCTTGTAGCGTCAAATGCAGCGCTGCAGTGGTTTGGAGATTTAAGCGGCACTTTGTCAAAATATAAGGATTTTCTTAGCCCCGGGGGCATGATTATATTCTCCACATTCGGGCCAAAAACATTCTGCGAATTGAGCAAAGCATTAAGGCAGATTGACGGTGCCGGGGCCAAGATAAGCGCCGACAACTTTTTAAAAAAGCGTATGCTTAGGGAAATTCTGAAAGGTATTTTTAAAAAAATAAAAATAGAAGAAAAAATATTCAGGGAAAGGAATCATTCCATAGAAGAGCTGTTAAACAGAATAAAGTATACAGGCGTACGCGGCGCGCCGCATACCCAAAAACATATTTGGACTAAAGGCAGAATAAGGAAACTAGAGAAAGCTTACAGGAATATTTCCAAAGATATGATAGCAACATATCAGGTATTTTTTTGTAAAGGTATAAAATGAAAGCTATATTTATTGCAGGTACGGATACGAGAGCAGGTAAAACGGTTGTAACCGGCCTTTTGTCAAAATATTTGCAAAGCAAAGGATGCTCGGTTATAACGCAGAAATGGATAAATACAGGAAAAAAAGAACACGCGCATGATAGTTGTGTATACCAGCTTAAATTTGCGGCATCGCCGCACTTATCGGCGAGATTAGAAAAAAAGAAGATAGAGAAGGAAAAAATCAAAAAAAATTTTAAAGAAGCGGCAAGAATATCCGATTTTGCAATAATCGAAGGCACAGGCGGCGCATTGGTTCCTTTTAATAAGAATGAGTTAATGATAGATA
>JAFGKX010000133.1 GCA_016928375.1 Candidatus Omnitrophota bacterium
ATATGGCGTTGCCTTAGTGCTGAAGATAATGAATGTCCAGTTTGTATCTCAGCTTGAAAGAGCAGGCGGCGCATTAATAGGATTATGCAGAGGTGTTTTGATCGGTGGGCTTGTGTTGGTAGCTTTGTCGCTTTTTCCGATAGATTATTTTCAATCGAGCATATCTGAAAAATCGCTCCTATCTCCATATCTTATTAAATCTACCACAACCACTTACGCTTTTATTATGCGTTTTCTCCCGAAACAGGAGTCTAAAAAATCGGATATCAAATCTTCCGCTAAACAGGTAAAACAATCCAAAAAGGCTGTTAAATAAACATCTACCATAACTTCAAATGTGGAGGCAGAATTGAAATTAGGCGAATTCTATAAACTTATAGTTAAAGAAGGCGCAAGGCAGGATCCGCGCGGCAGCAGTCAAATAACAAAATATTTAAACTCTGTAAGAACAGAATATAAAAAACTATCTCCCGCCGAACAAAAAGCGTTCGATAAAGAAAAATTCACAAATCCGTACAGCGATACAAGAATTTTATACGGCCCCATCGATAAAACAATAAAAACAATAATGATAGGGATAGATATGGAGACCGCAGAATTATTGCTGGCGGACAGGCTTAAATCAAGAGGTAGAAAAATAGACCTGGTTATGGCGCATCATCCCGAGGGCCACGCAAGGTCGGATTTCTATAGGGTTATGAATGTTATATACGATATACTTAAGCAAAACGGTGTAACGGGCCCCAAGATTAAAACAATGCTGGATGATAGGATGAATGAGGTGCTAAGAAGGGTTATAACCGCGAATTCTATGCAGTCTGTGGATGCCGCAAGGCTTCTTAACATACCTTTTATGTGTGCGCATACCGTAGCTGATAATTTTGCTTATCAATATTTTTACAATCTGATAAAAAAAGAAAAACCAAAAAAATTATCGGACATACTCGATTTGTTGTACGCGGTACCGGAGTATAACATCGCGATGAAAAACAATCAGTCTCCAAAAATTATACTAGGCAGCAGAAATGATAAATGCGGCAAGATTCTGATAGAGATGACCGGGGGCACGGAAGGCCCGAAGGATATATATAAACACCTGGCGAAACATAAGATTAAAACAATCATCGCCATGCATATGAGCGAAGAACATTTTAAAAAAGCCAAAAAATCCAAAATAAATGTAATAATAGCAGGCCACATCTCAAGCGATACCCTGGGGCTTAATCTGCTGATGGATGAAATAGAAAAGCGCCAGAAGTTGAATATAATAAGCTGCTCAGGATTTACCCGTATCCGCAGGTGATATGGAAAATAACCTAAAATCCGCCATAGAACAAATACAATCTCGTATAGATATAGTCGAAATTATAGGCGGCTATATCCCGCTTAAAAAAACAGGCGCGAGCTATAAGGGGTTGTGTCCGTTTCACCAAGAGAAAACACCCTCCTTTATAGTCAGCCAGACAAAGCAGATATATCATTGCTTTGGCTGCAGCAAAGGCGGCGATGTCATAAATTTCGTAATGGAATACGAAAAGGTGGATTTTATAGAATCGCTGAAGATATTAGCGCAAAAAGCAGGCGTTAAACTTCCTGCGATTGGAAGTTCGGATTACGCAAAAAAAGCATCAGCCGCAAATTTTCTTTATCGCATAAACGAGATGGCGGTTTCTTATTACCACGCTATTTTGATAGGCTCTGCAAAAGCAGGCCAAGGCAGGGAGTATCTTAAAAGCCGCGGCATTGATGCTCAGACGGCAGATAAATTTAAATTAGGTTTTGCTCCTAACGCATGGGACAGCTTGCTGCAGTATGCCGGCGGCAAAAGCATAAAACATGAATCGCTGGAAAAGGCCGGTTTGGCAATAATCGGCAAGGATCAAAAACCGTATGATAGGTTCAGAAACAGAATAATATTTCCTATATTTGATATAAATTCAAAACCTGTTGGTTTTGGCGCGCGCGTGCTGGATGATTCCATGCCAAAGTATATAAACTCACCGGAAACAGAAGTATATATAAAAGGCAGGCACTTGTATGGGCTAAATCTGGCTGCCGGTGAGGTGCGAAGGCAAAATGAAATTATTATAGTCGAGGGATATCTGGATATGATCATTCCGTTTCAGGCCGGGATACAAAACATAGTAGCAACCCTTGGCACGGCGCTTACAATCGAACAGATAAATTTAATCAGAAGGTACACCGGCAATACAGTCATGCTTTATGACGCGGATGAAGCAGGCGAAGCCGCTTCTCTGCGCAGCCTGGATATTTTGATAGGTGAAGGCCTAAATGTAAAAATTGCAAAATTACCAAAAGGCTTTGACCCGGATACATATGTAAGAAAAAAATCCGCCGCTGAATTCAGGTTAATAGTTAGTTCTGCTAAGGGGTTATTCGATTATAAAATAGAAATCCTTCTTTCAAAATACGGCACCAAGAGCTCGGAGGCAAAAGCGCAGATAATATCCGAAATGCTGCCTACTATCAAAAGGATAGAAAACGCGGTATTGAAATCGGATTATATAAAGAAATTGTCACAACGCCTTTCGGTAGACGAAAGCGCAGTATTGGCAGAGCTTAAAAAAATAAAACTGGATTACATAAAATCCGCTATTAGCGATAGCCCTGTGAAAACTATGCAGGGTGTAGCCAGGACAGCTGAAAAAATCATAGCTGCGCTTTTAATGGAAGATGCCGACATTGCAAGAAGGATAAAAAATGAATTCAGCATAGAGGATTTCAGGGACATAAGGATAAGGGGTGTTATTAAGTATGCATTCGAACTTATGGATAAGGACAGGCAGCCTACCCCGGCAAGGCTTATGCATTATATGCAGCGGGAGGATGCCAATGAATTTATATGCTATATCCTGGCTGAAGTTGAAACAATAATAGACAGGGACAAAACCGTAGAAGATTGTATAAAGTGGCTGAAGGCGGATAATATCAGGTTTAAAAAAGAAGACCTGACCCGGCAAATCAAAGAAGCCGAAAATCTGGGCAAAGAGCAAGAGGTTATGGAATTAGTCAGGGAATTTAATAGTTTAAGCCTGCCCTCGACTTCGCCGAGAAGCGAGCCTGCCGGCAGGCATGGAGTTTAAAAAGTTAATGGCAAAAAAGAAAAAAATTAAAAAAAGAAAAGCAGTGAAAAGGCCCGCCAGAAAAAAATCGCAAAAGAAAAAGCCTAAAAAAAGAAAACAGCTGCCGGCGCAGGAGCAGGCATCCAGGCCTGAAGACTCAAAACCGGCAAAGGTAGCAGAGCAGATAGGCAAGCTTGTGTCCCTGGGCAAAGAAAAGGGCTATCTTACTTATGAGCAGCTTAATGAGGCCCTTGCGGATGATATAACTTCTTCGGAAGACATAGAACAGATAGTGGATACTCTGGGGGAGGAAAACATAGAATTGGTAGAAAACGAAGATTCTGCCCCGTCCGAAAAGCACCAGGAAGAAGCGCCTGATGCCGAAGTACCGGAAAAACCCGCGGCAAGTTCCAAAATAGATGATCCAGTGAGAATGTATTTAAGGCAGATGGGCCAGATATCGCTTCTAAGCAGGGAAGACGAAATTGCCTCTGCTAAAAAGATAGAATCAGCCGAAGCGGAATTCAGAGATATTATATTTGAATGCCAAGCCGCAAAGCCGTCTATTCTGGATATGATGGATAAAATCTTAAGAAGCGAGGTAAATTATGAAGAATATCTGATCGGGAGAGGTTCTCCCAACAGGATGAAAAAGAAAATATCCGGCCTGACCAAGAAATTAAAAAAGGCAAAAAAGATCTCCACCGTAAAAGATCTCCTGTTTAAACTTAATCTGACGACGACATTTATCGAGGAACTTTCTACCAAATTAAGGATGCATTCCGAGCAGATAAGCCGTATAAGCAGGGAACTGGAGCTGGCGCGTAAATGTCGTCGTAGAAAAAAAATAAAATTTTTACGTAAGCAAGCGAGAAAAATAGAACGCGAATTCGGTAAGGACCATAAGGCGATAAAAAATCAGACCAACACCTTGATGCAGAAGGAGCGAATATTCAGAAACGCAAAGAAGGCATTGGTTGAGGCAAACCTGAGGCTGGTCGTATCTATTGCTAAAAAGTACACAAACAGAGGGCTTTCATTCCTTGATCTTATTCAGGAGGGCAATATCGGTTTAATGAAAGCCGTTGATAAATTCGAATACAGGCGCGGATATAAATTTTCAACATATGCCACATGGTGGATAAGGCAGGCCATTACTCGTTCTATAGCTGACCAGGCAAGAACAATAAGAATTCCTGTGCATATGACAGAAACCATAAACAAACTTGTAAGGGTCTCCAGAAAACTTGTTCAGGAAACAGGCAGGGAGCCGAGGCCTGAAGAGCTGGCGCATCACATGAAAACTTCTGTGGATAAAATAAGAAGTATAATGAAAATTGCGCAGGAGCCGATATCCCTGCAGACCCCTGTCGGCGACGAAGGTGATACCAATTTCGGGGATTTTATAGAAGATAAACGCGCAGCCTCACCCGCCAGCATTACCGCATACAGCATGCTGAAAGAACAGATGACCGAAGTTCTGGATACGCTGACTGAGAGAGAAAAGAAAGTTTTGAAACTCAGGTTTGGCATAGGGGACGGTTATCCAAGGACGCTGGAAGAAGTGGGCACTATTTTCAATGTAACAAGAGAGCGCGTCAGGCAGATTGAGGCAAAGGCATTGAGGAAATTGCGTCATCCAATAAGAAGTAAAAAACTTCGCAACTTCCTGGATTTAACATACAGCGAAGACAGGCTGATATAGGATAAGAAAGGTATTGACACCCTTGTAAAAATGCCTATAATAGGTTATAATTTAGCGTATAGGAAGGTGATATATATATGCGAAAAAACCCTTATATTTTGAGATGTTATGCACGGCCCGAAGGTAATTATGTACTCGGCGTCTGTGTAGATTTGGATATAGCAGTTAAAGGAAATTCAGTAAACGAAGTCAGGAACGAAATGACTAATGCCGTAAGGGCTTATTTCGAGTCTTTGGATGAGAAAAATTTTCAAGATGTTTTTCCCCGCAAGGTGCCATTTTTGGTTATATGCAATTACTATTTTGTTTGCTTATGTATTTATCTTTTCCGTGCGAAAAAGAATATCCAGATATTTTGCGAACAACTAATCCCTAAAAACTTCACAATTTCTCCTACCTGTGGGTAACCTTGTAATTTCTCAAAAGAAATTTATTGAGATATTAAAACAGCATAATTTTTGTTTTAAATGCCAAGTATCATCTCACCAGTCATGGGAAGGTATCGTAGGCGGTAAACGGCATCTTGTAAGCGTGGATGTTAAATTTGCGCAATACAGCGGCTGGCTGCTTGCCTCGATGATTCGTTAATCAGGCCTTCCTAAAAAGATTTTCAGACAGTAAAGCAATTTCGGTGGTCGGGGTTGCTTTTTAATCGTAAGGAGTATCCCTTTAAAAATAATAGGACAAAAATGAAAATATTCAAAACGTATATTTTTACCGCTTTATTAATTATGTTATGTATGGTTGTGGCGGGCTGTGCAACTACTTATTCTAAAGTAGATAGAGCTAAAATCCAAGAAGCAGAAGAGGGGCTAAAAGTTAAAGCATTAGATTACCAGCTTACACAGCTAAGAAGAGTTAATGAAATTTGGAGGAAATTGGTATTTTCATTGCCATATGATGAAAAGAAAGAGCCTTGTCCAGACATAGGTATTATTGCGTTAGATGTTGATGTGTATAGTCAAAGATTATTTAATTTGCCAGAGAAAAAAGGGGTAGTCATTGTATATGTAGCATCTGATTCCCCGGGAAAACATGCTGGCCTTAAGGTTGGGGATAAGTTAGAGAAGATAAACGACAAAAAAATAGTAAACACGCAGCAGTGTAGTGACAAATTCAGTAAATTAAAACCAGGGGAAGGGGTTACTCTTACTATATCAAGAAAGAATGAACAGGTAACAATCCCCATTACAGCCGGCGAAGAGTCTATTGATACTACGCCCCAAATAGAAGTTTTAACAAGGGCTATTATAATAGGCAAAAAACCGCTTAATGCCCCATTGAATGTAGTAGATATGGAAGAAGTCAATGCAGCGGCTTCGCCCCAAGGAGTTTATATTACCTACGGTATGCTTAGATTTACCAATACCGATGACGAGACAGCAGCTATTCTGGCACATGAGCTTGCGCATATCACAAAAGGGCATTTAGCAAAGCATCAAGGCGCAAGTTTGGCTGGTTCTCTAATTTGTTTAAGCTTAGGAATTGTGGCAGAAGTTTTTGCTCCAGGAAGTGGCAACGCCGTTCTACGTGGAAGCGATGCTGTGTCACAATCTTTTCAAGCGCAATATTCACAGGATCTGGAAAGAGAAGCAGACTATTATTCAGTTTATTATATGCACGATGCTGGTTATAATATGGATGTTTGTGGAACCATTGAGGAAAGATTAGCAATTGAAGTCCCCAAAACAATGATATCCCATTTTTTAGCGACCCACCCGTCTTCTCCGGAAAGGTTAGTAAGGATTAAACAAACTATAAA
>JAFGKX010000134.1 GCA_016928375.1 Candidatus Omnitrophota bacterium
ATAGCTATAAAACTTAACAACGAACCAGCAATGGTTATATAAAATAATTTTATCAGGTCTTTCAACCCCAGGTATTCCCATATATTCCTGTACAGCCCCATGCCGCCGAAAACAAGCAGCTTGGTTATGATCAATATCGGTATAGAACCGGATATAATAGTACTGAAACTGGAATATTTGAAATCATAATACAGAATAAATGCCGTTATGTATGCCGTAATTATCAGTAAAAAATCAATGATAAGCTCAAGTACATTTCGTTTGTATAAATACAGGGTGTTTATCACGACGCCGTCGCTCTTGCCTTTTCCGCGCCCTATAAGAATACCGTTGGTCGAGCTTTGATACACCTGCAGTTTCCCTAAAAATAACCCGAACACACACAAGCATATGATCGACAATGATATGATGATATACGATTCCGCGAAATTATGCTTTATGGCCAAAATGCCAAGCAGCCCGAAAAATATACTTACTGAATATAAGGACAAAACAGCTTTGTCCTCCGCTATTCCAAGCCTGACTATCCTATGCGAAGTATGGTCGCTGCCGCCCTGGAATATCGGGATCTTATTCATTCGTCTTAAAATCATCACAAATAAGGTATCGAATATCGGAACTATAAGAATCAGCACGGGAACCAGCAATATTAAAAATAAATTCGCTGTTACCCGCGGTATGCTCAGAATGGAACATGTGCTTATTATATAACCAATAAGCAGGCTGCCTGAATCGCCCATATAGATTTTCGCAGGTTTGAAATTATACCTTAAAAATCCGAGGCTTGCGCCGGATAAAGCAAGCACCAGAAACGGTATGGCCTGAATCTGAAAGTTTCCTATGATGCTGTATATAAATATAAAAATCGACGCGATAAAAGCAACACCTGCCGCCAGGCCGTCCATATTATCCAGAAGATTGAACGCGTTTGTCAGCCCCACAATCCAGACAATAGATAATATATATCCCGGCAGTCCCATAATACTGCCTAAGCCCTCGATCTTTAATCCGAAAATGACCAATGACGCGACTATAAACTGGCTTATCAGCTTAGCCTGAGGCCTAAGGCTTTTTAAGTCATCTACCAACCCCACCAAAAATATAATCAAAGACCCAAATAAAATGTAAAATAAATTTCTATCCATTCGAGCAAACAATAAAACCGATAAAGCGAATGCCGCAAAAATAGCTATGCCGCCGCCTTTGTTCGCATATTTTTTACGCCATCGGCTTTCCGAGGCCTTGCGCAGCTTTTTGCTTCTTATACCGATCAGCCTGATAAGCGGCGTAAAGAATAAAGATACGCAAAGCGCCAATAAAAAACATACTGCATAGGTCTTCATAACAATCACCGGGCCCTAAGCTTTAAAGCACTCAATCGTGTTTTTAAGTATAGCCTCTAAATTATATTTGGGTTTAAAATTTATATATTTTTTTAATTTGGAGATATCGGGCTTACGTTTTCTCATATCTTCAAAGCCCTCTTCATACGCTTTATTATAAGGCATATAGACTATATCGGAATCGCTTTTGACTATTGCTTTGATTTTTTGAGCCAGTTTTTCTATGGTAATTTCTTCTGTATTGCCTATATTGAAAATTTCGCTTTTTGCTTTAGGGCAGTTTATAAGCCCTATAATTGCGTCTACAATATCGAGCACATACGAAAAACACCTTGATTGCCTGCCATCCCCATATACGGTAATCGGATGGCCCAATAAAGCTTGCTTAATAAACCTTGGAATAACCATTCCATATCTCTCGGATTGCCTTGGGCCGACTGTATTGAAAAAACGCCCGATTATAATAGGTAATTTTTTCTCTCTGGAGTAAGCCAGGGCAAGGCATTCATCAACCGCCTTGCTGGTAGAATATCCCCAGCGAGAAATACGTGTGGTGCCCAATATCCTGTCATCATCCTCATGCAGCAACTCTTTACTGTTTTTGCCGTATATTTCCGATGTGGATGCCAGAAAAACAAGTTTTTTATATTCATTCGCTGAATATAATACATTCTGGGTGCCGACAAGATTTGTTTCAAGCGAAAGCAAAGGATTATCGATAATATATTTTACGCCTACTGCCGCGGCTATATGCACCACTATATCCGATTTTTTTACTAAATTATTCAAAACAGATTTGTTCAATATATCGTCTATGCAGCAATGCAGTTTTTTATTATTAATTATATGGTCTAAATTAGACAGCCTGCCTGTCGAAAGATTGTCTATTATAAATACTTCGTGCTTCTGATTAAGCAAGGCCTCTGCCAAATGAGAACCTATGAAACCAGCACCGCCGGTAATTAGAAACTTCATTTAAGGCTCCTTTTCATTATTAAATCATTATCTTCCAGCATGCGCGACGCAGCGCTTACTACTTCTTCGGGTTCAATATTCTCTACACACTTAAGGCTGGCGCAGTTTTTCATCCGTCCCATAAAAAGGCATGGGCTGCATGGAATATTTTTTCTTACTACCCTATGCATACTGCCATAAGGCCCCCATCGAACATGATTAGCCGGGCCGAATACCGCAAGCGTAGGAGTTCCGGCGCCGGCGGCTATATGCATTGGGCCGGAATCATTGCAAATAAATAAATCGCAGATTTTAAACATCGCTATTAAAAGGTCCAGCGGCAGCATGGCAACGGCGTTTATCATCATGCCGCTGTTGGATTTTTTCATAATCCTATCCGCTATTTCCCGCTCTGATTTGCCGCCTACAATCACTATCATTGCATTATAACGATTATGCAGTTCTTTTGCAACCTTTACGAATTTTTCTTCATCCCATCTCAAGAAATGCCAGTTATGGCTTCTGCCCGGGCCGATGGCAATTAGCGGCAATAAACTATCGTAACCTTTATTTCGCAGAAATTTCCTGATAAAATCTATTTTTTCAGGGCTTACCCCGGATGCAATATCTATATTTTTATCAGAAACATCTATTCCTAATGCCCTTACAAGATCCGCGTAAAACTCGACCATATGCCTGTTGCCTGTATAATTAACCCTGTGTGTAAGAAAATATTTTCTTCCCTGCCCGGGGCTCGCAAATCCTACCCTGACAGGCGCGCCTGCAAAACGCCCTATAATGGTTGTAAGCGTGTAGTAGTTATCGAAATCGATTACAATATCGAATTTTTCCCTGCGCAGGGCGATTAAAATCTTTAATAATAACAGCGCCTTGCCGAATAATTCTATCTTTCCTTTTTGCCCTGATACGCCAAAAGTTATGATCTTGTCAGCCAGGCTGCACCATTCGTATATATCATGAGTACGGGGCGTGCAAAGCATGGTTATTTCCGAATTTCTATATCTATGCCTTAATGCCCTGATCGCCGGCAGCGTAAGCACAGCATCCCCAAGACAGCAGAATTTTATCAGTAATATTTTTCTGCAATCATGTGTTTTCCTGCGCGCTGGCTTAAGGCTGTCACAAAAGTAAACAATAACCCCTAAGGTTATACCTATAAATCTATCCAGCGTCTTTACGGTTAAATTACTTCGCATTTTTACTTAACTCCGCATATACTCCAAGAGTCTGCTTTGCTGTCTTTTCCCAGGTAAACTCGCCTGCCCTGATTAGCCCTGCTGCGGCTATTCTGTCTTTCGTGATTTTATCCGTCAATATTTTCTTCATTCCATCCGATATATCCTTTATATTGTATGGGTCGACCAGCAATGCCGCGTTAGCAGCAAGTTCCGCCAAAGATGTGCAATTGGAAGTCAAAACAGGCGTCCCATATGCCATTGCCTCCAATACCGGAAGCCCGAAACCTTCATACAGTGAAGGATATACGAAAAGCCTTGATTCTTTAAACAATACAGGAAGATCATCCTCATCTATAAAACCCGTAAAAATAACGCTTTTACAAAGGCCCATATTATCGGCCTTTGACTGCAGTTTTTTATATTCATCTGATTTGGCGCCTCCTATAACCAATGTATATTTCGTATCCATCGCGCTTATTATATGCGAAAAGGCTTTTATTAAGCGCGATAGATTTTTATGCGGCTTAAGATTGCCTAGATAAAATATAAAATCCCCGCTTATACCATATTTAGATTTGATTTTGGCTGATTTTGCTGCATACTCCTGCGCGGAAAAGTTCTGCAGGCGGTTTGTCTGCGCAGCTAATGCTATTACCCTTATTTTATCTTCGCATTCCGGAAATTTTTCCGTAAGATCCGAAGCTGTCTGATTCGAATCCACGATTATTCTTTTGCATTTTTTTATCGTATTAAGCAGCATAAAATTATAATATATCAATGCTGTGCGCGAAAAATTCTGCGGCAGTTTAAGCGGGCTTATGTCATGTATTGTGGAAATACAGGCGCATCCTATAAAGGCAGGCACCACATAATATGGCGAATGATATATGTCCGCTTTCAATTTTTTTATAATACGCGGAATGAGATAATGCTCTTTGAATGAAAGATTAGGTATATCAGAAAAAAATAACTCCGCCTTAGGCTGCAGCTCTTTAAGGCACTCTGCGCTTTCGCTATTTACGATAATAACATAAGAATTGTCATTATCGATAGCAATAAGATGTTTTGCGAGGTTAACGGCATATTTTCCGATGCCTCCTGCCATTATTTTAGGCGTTAATCTTAAATCCAATGCAATTTTCATATATTACGCCTGTTTCGCGCGGGCATAAACCACTATGCCGCGGCTAAAATTTATAT
>JAFGKX010000135.1 GCA_016928375.1 Candidatus Omnitrophota bacterium
CCCGGGCCTGCCAGAGATATATCTTTACCGACGCAGGAAGAGCACAACGCATAAGCTATAAGATGCGGAAGGTGGCTTACCTTGGAAACCGAAAGATCGTGTTCTTTAGTAGACATAATCTTTATTTTTGAACCTGCTGCCTGCCATAACTTTTTTATTTTATTTAGCGCAGCCGCGTTTGTATATTTTGTAGGCGTAATAATGCATACAGCGCCGTCGAATAAATCAGGCCTTGCCATGGAAACACCTGTTTCATCGGAGCCTGCCATTGGATGCGTACCGATAAAACACAGCCCTTTCCTGCCCCTGATTATTTTCTCGGCCCGCGCCACTATTCTTTCCTTAACACTCGCCACATCGATGATTATGGCAGGTTTGTTAATATGCCTTACGGATTCTTTTATCTTATCCGCAACAAGCCCTGTGGGCGCCGAGATAATAACAAGGTCACTGCCTTTTAAGCCTTTTTTTAAATCAAGCGTTGCTTCGTCAATAGCGCCTAATTTAAGCGCTTTGGATATCGATGAGCGCCTGCGGCCTATACCGATTACACGGGCTGCGATTTTCTTCTTTCGTATGGCCATCCCTAAGGAGCCGCCGATTAACCCCACGCCTATTATAGAAACTTTTTTGAATAACATTTCTTTATACGCTTCTCCCCATTGCTTTTGCTATTTTTCCAACCTCTGTCATTAATATCTTAAAATTAGCAGGTAGAAGACTCTGCGCTCCGTCAGATAACGCCTCTTCCGGATCAGTATGCACCTCTACAATAAGCCCGTCGGCGCCGGATGCGATCGATGCTGAACTTACCGGAGCTACAAGCCCCCATTTTCCCACAGCGTGGCTTGGGTCTACGATTATCGGAAGGTGGCTTAATTTTTTCACAACAGGCACAGCAGATATATCCAGCGTGAACCTGGTCGCTTTTTCAAAAGTCCTTATGCCCCTTTCGCATAGCACCACATTGAAATTACCGCTTGCGAGTATATATTCCGCGGACATAAGCCATTCTTCGATAGTAGACATCATTCCGCGTTTAAGCATAACCGGTTTTTTAGATAAGCCGACTTCTTTTAAAAGATTGAAATTCTGCATGTTCCTGGCGCCTATCTGTATCATGTCGGAATATCTTTCGACAAGATCTATATCCCTGATATCCATAAGCTCTGTAACCGTGGGTATGCCGGCTTCTTTACTTACATCATGTAAAATTTTAAGCCCTTTTTCCCCTAATCCCTGAAACGCATAAGGAGAAGTGCGCGGTTTGAAAGCCCCTCCGCGTAAAATAGTTGCTCCTGCCTTTTTAACCTGTTTCGCTATCTTTAAAAGCATGGTATGATTTTCTATGGAACATGGGCCTGCCATTACGATTATATTTTTTGCGCCTATTTTTATGCCGCTTACATCTACAATTGTATTTTCCTGTTTAAACTCGCGGGATACAAGCTTATACGGCGCCAGCACCGGCATAACTTTTTCCACTCCGGGAAACACTTCCAGAGGCTGAACTCTTAATATATCTTCTTCGCCTATCACGCCTATAATGGTGCGCTCGATACCTTTTGACACCATTGGTTTTAGGCCGAGTTTTTTTACTTTTTCTATAATATGGTTTATCTGTTTATCGGTTGTATGCGGCTTTAGTACTATTATCATATAGCTACATCCCCTTTATTACTTTCTCCAGCGCTTCTATAAAACGCCTGTTTTCCTGTGTTGTGCCTACATTCACCCTGAAATAATCTCTCAGGCCGTAAGATTCCATATCTCTTACTATCACGCCATATTTCAAAAGCTCCCCGAATATCTCTTTACCATATTGCTCCTTGCAGCGTACCAGTATGAAATTCGCGGGAGAAACTATCGTATCGAATCCTAAATCTTTCAATTTTTTGGATAAAAACTTTTTTCCTTCGGATACAAGTTTAGCGCTTTTTCTGACATATTCAATATCGTCCAGCGCGGCCTCCGCTGCTTTCTGCGCCAGTAAATTGACGTTAAAAGGAAGCCTTACTTTCTCAAGTGTTGAGATAATATCTGCGCCTGAAAACGCGTACCCTATCCTTAACCCGGCCAATCCGTATGCTTTAGAAAATGTCCTTAAAATTATCACGTTCTTTTTTCCGATATATTTTATCGAATTGGAATAATCTTTCACATCGACGAGCTCTCTATACGCCTCATCGATAACCAGCAGTATATCATCGGGGCATTTCTTAAGCAATTCATCCAGCATTTTTTTATTCAGGTATGCGCCGGTCGGATTATCGGGATTGCCTAAAAATACGATCTTTGTCCTGGGCGTTATCGCGTTAAGTATATCTTTTACGTTATACTTAAAGTCTTTTATCGCGACTTCATTTATTTTTACGCCGCATGCTTCTGATAAAATAGAATATTCTATAAAAGAATACTTGGTGACTACCACTTCGTCTTTTGGCTCCAAAAACGCTTTTGTTATCATCTCTATCAGTTCATCGGAGCCGTTTCCGACAATCACATTGTCCATGCTTAGTTTATATTTTTTGGCAAGTTTCTGCCTTAAATAAAACGAGTAACTGTCTGGATACCTGTTTAGTTCGGGCAATACTTTTAAAATAGCCTTAAGCGCCAAAGGAGACGGGCCTATCGGGTTTTCATTGGAGGCAAGTTTTATTATATTCTCTATGCCCAATTCCCTTTTGACCTCGTCAATAGGCTTTCCCGGCCTGTACGACCTTAGTTTATTTATGTGTTTTCTCGCTAACTTCATTTTCTATTCTCTCTTACGCCATCGGATAAGAACCCAAAACCTTTAAAAGCGTGCAATGGTTTTTAAGCTGTTTTATGGCATTGGTTATTTTTCTATCCTTTACATGGCCTTCCATGTCGACATAGAAATAGTATTTCCATGCTTTAGTTTTTGACGGCCTTGATTCTATTTTTGTAAGATTTATATTCGCTTTCTTGAAAGGCATAAGCACATCGTGCAAAGCCCCTGCTTTATCCTTCATGGAAAAAACGATCGATGTTTTATCGGCTTGCGTCGGCTTTGTTTCTTGGTTTCCCATTACAAGAAATCTTGTAATATTATGCGGCGAATCTTCTATCGAATTTGCCAATATGTTAAGGCCGTACATTTCCGCTGCAAGCTTGCTTGCTATGGCGGCATTGCCTTTTTTGACCGCATAAACAGATGCCGCGACAGTAGTGCTTGTGACAGGCACTAATTCCGCGCGCGGCAGATTGGTCTCAAGCCATATACGGCATTGCGCCAGAACCTGCTGATGCGAAAAGATCCGCTTTATATCGGATAATTTTTTGCTTTTGCTCATAAGATTGTGCTCTATCGGCAGATATACCTCTGAACATATCTTGACATCAGAATCTATGAACATGTCCAGAGTGTGATTTACCGCGCCTTCGGTCGAATTTTCTATGGGCACTACTCCGTAATCTGCTCGCCCGCGTTCCACCTCGGTAAAAACATCGGATATGCTGCTGCATTCGATATAATCCAGCGATTGGCCGAACTTTTTAAGCGCGGCTATATGCGTAAAGGTATATTTAGGCCCGAAATACGCTATCTTAAGCTGTTTTTCGACGGATAATGCGCCGGACATAATCTCCCTATAAATCGCTTTTATCGTTTCGTCCTTAAGCGGGCCTTTGTTGTGTTGCGTAAGCCTGGTATATATCTGCTTTTCTCTGTCCGGAGAAAATACCGGTTTATTCTTTTCTTTTTTTATTTTTCCTATGTTACAAGTAAGGCCGGCTCTTTCATTCAAGAGCTTTAAAATTTCACTGTCTAATTTATCTATTTTCCTGCGTATGTTGAGGAGTTTCATCTTTTATAACCTCGTTTTTGTTTTGTTGCTGTCCGGCAGTTTCTTCCTGTTCCGGGTTGTTTTCTACCAAAAGCTGCTGCTGCAGCTCAAGCTGTATATCCGCTTCCTTAAATTCTGGTAATTTCGGCAGGTCTTCGAGAGAATTTAATCCGAAATACTGCAAAAACAGCCTCGTGGTAGAATAAAGATACGGACTTCCTATAACTTTCTTTTTCCCGGAAATCCTTATAAGGTTTTTCTGCATCAGGTTTTTAATAACGCCGTCTACATTAACGCCTCTTATGAATTCTATCTCTGCTTTGGTAACAGGCTGCTTATATGCTATTACAGAGAGCGTTTCAAGGCTTGGCCGCGTCAGGTAATCGCTTTGCTTTATTTTATAAAGCTTTCTGAGCCATTTTGCGTAAACAGGGTCAGTATTAAGCTGATAGCCGCCCGCTATCTCAACCACCTTAAAGCTCCTGCTGTCCTTTACGCAATCAGATTTTATCTCTTCGACCAATTCGTTTATAATTTTTATGTCATCAACCTCTGCTATTTCCTTCAACTCTTTTGCGGACAGCGGCCTTTGCGAAGAAAATAATAAAGCCTCTATAATACCTTTTATTTCCTGCCTGCTTAATTTCTCATACGGCTGCGCGGGCGCATTATCCTGCTGTAGGTTTTCCTGCGTCATTGTTCTCTCCTTGCCGGGTTTCCGGGTGAACCTTCTCCATGTTTCTTACTATCATAATATCGCTGAAAGGACTATCCTGCCTTGCAGTAATTTCTTTCATCCTTATTAGTTCAAGTATAGCCAGAAATATGGCTATTATCTCTATCTTGCTCTTTGCGTCTTTGAATAATGTAAAAAATGATAAGGCCGGTTCTTTTACCAGAAGATGGAATATATGATGTATCTTCTCTGATACTGTAACCTCATCTTTTACTACATTGTAAAAAGTCTCTTTAGGTATTTCTTTCAGTACTTTTTTAAACGCGGTTATTAAATCAAATATACTGGCTTCAAAAAATACCTCGTCAGAACCGGCTTCTTTAAGGTCATCAGGCATGTCTTCCGAAGCCGGCCTTACAAAAATATCCTTTTGCTTTTTCTCCATATCCTGAAGCTGCGAAGCCGCTTCTTTGAAACGCTTGTATTCCAAAAGCTTTCTTACCAGTTCCTCTCTAGGGTCTATTTCTTCGCCTTCGGCAAGTTCTGATTCATCCGGAGGAAGCAGCATCTTGCTTTTTATATGCATAAGCGTAGCTGCCATTACTAAAAATTCACCGGCGATGTTCAAATCAAGCATCTTCATAAGATCGAGGTATTGCAGGTATTGTTCCGTTATCTGGGATATCGGAATATCGTGTATATTCACTTCGTTCTTTTTTATAAGAAACAGCAAAAGATCAAGCGGGCCTTCAAAAACTTGCAGTTTTACTTTATATGTCATCGGTTATTTCATTCCTATAGCCTTATAAACTTCGTGCATTGTCTTTGCCGTAACATCCGACGCTTTCTTTGCACCTTCTTTCAATACATCGTGCAAATAAGCCTTGTCTTTAAGCAGATTCGTTCTTTTTTCGATTATAGGCTCCAGATGCTTTATTATTATATCGGCAAGTATATGTTTACACTCGGTGCATCCTTTTTGCGCTTCTTTACACCAAGCCTTAACCTCATCTGCTGTTTCAGGTTTAAATAAATTATAATAGCTGAACACATTGCATATGTCATAATGCCCGGGATCGGTTTTTTTTATCCTCTGAGGATCCGTTATCATAGACGAGGCTTTCTTTTTTATCACATCAGCGGTATCCGATAAAGATATAAAATTATCATAACTTTTGGACATCTTTCTGTTATCAAGCCCCAGTATTTTTGATGTCTTGGTAAGCACTGGTTCCGGATCCGGAAATATATTGCCTTTGTAAAAATGATTAAATCTTCTTGCTATCTCGCGCGTCAATTCAAGGTGAGGCAGCTGATCCTGTCCGACAGGCACAGCCTCAGCCTTATATATCAGAATATCCGCTGCCTGCAGCACCGGATACCCCAGAAATCCATAAGTAGTCAAATCTTTACCTTTAATCTCTCTTAACTGCTCTTTATAAGTCGGGCATCTTTCAAGCCATGAAAGCGGCATAATATCCGATAACACCATGGAAAGCTCCAGGTGTTCTTTTACATCGGATTGTAAAAATATCGCTGACTTATCCGGGTCTACTCCGGCGCTTATCCAGTCCGCTGTCATTTCAATGATAAATTCTTTCATGCACCCGGCATTTTTATATTCGCTCATAAGAGCATGCCAGTCAGCTACCATAAAAAAACAGCTGTATTTATCCTGCAGCCCAGTCCAATTGCCCAATGCCCCGAAAAGATGCCCCAGGTGCATTTTTCCCGTCGGCCGCATACCGCTTAACAGACGTTTTTTCATATTACAATTTCCTCGCTATTTTCTGCACTTCGAACGCTTCTATAATATCCCCAGGTTCTATGTTTTTGAAACCCTCAAGGGCTATGCCGCATTCAAACCCTTCCGCAACATCCTTAACGTCATCTTTGAATCTTTTGAGAGAAGAGAATTTGCCTTTATAAACTTCCTGCCCGTTTCTTAAAAGCCTGCAATTATTAGTGCGCTTCATTGCGCCTTTCTGCACATAACATCCTGCGATAGTGCCTGCCTTCGACACCTGAAATACCTGGCGCACAACCGCCCTGCCCATGAAGACCTCTTTTAATTTAGGCTCAAGCATGCCTTCGAGCGCTGCCCTTACATCGGAAATGGCCTCATATATTATGCTGTATAATTTTACGTCTATGCCTTCTTCTTTTATTGTTTCATCTGCTTCGGGAGTAGTGCTGGTATGCAGCCCTATGATTATAGCATTAGATGCGGCCGCAAGCAGAACATCCGATCCATTGACTTCTCCGACTGCCCCGTGTATAACATTTAATTTTATTTCTTTTGTATCAATCTTAAGCAGCGAATCACGTAATGCCCCCAGAGAACCCTGGACATCGGTCTTTAGTACTACGTTTAATTCCTTTACACTGCCTTTTTGTATCTCGCTGTATAAATCTTCCAGCGATATCCTTCTCATAGAAGAGTATCCTTTTTCCTCTTTTGCTTTACGCTGCCTGACATCCACTATCTCTCTTGCTTTTCTTTCATCGCTTACTACAAAAAATTGGTCTCCTGCCTGCGGCACACCGCTAAGGCCCAGGATTTCCACCGGCATAGAGGGGGTCGCTTCTTTAATCTTATGTATCCTATCATTAATAAGCGCCCTGATTTTTCCGCAATATTGTCCGCATACTATAATATCGCCGGGACGCAGGGTTCCTTCTTCGACTAAAACAGTAGCTACGGGCCCGCCGCCTTTCGACAGCTTACTTTCGACAACAACACCTTTTGCGGGCTTTGTAGGGTCAGCCTTAAGTTCGAGCATCTCAGATTCAAGCACTATCATTTCAAGCAGTTTATCTATGCCTTGGCCTGTTTTTGCGGATACACCTACGGTTATAGTTTTTCCGCCCCAGTCTTCCGGCAAAAGGTCAAGTTCCGAAAGCTGTTTTTTTACTCTGTCCATATCAATGTTAGGTTTATCTATTTTATTTAAAGCCACCACAATAGGCACTTTCGCTGCTTTCGCGTGATCCAACGCCTCTATGGTCTGAGGCTTTATGCCTTCATCCGCGGCTATGACTAAAACAACTATATCTGTTGCCGTGGCCCCTCTTGCCCGCATTGCGGTAAATGCCTCATGCCCGGGCGTATCCAGAAACGTTATGTCTCCTCCGGAAAAATGCACTCTGTATGCGCCTATATGCTGAGTTATGCCGCCTTTTTCAAAATCAGCTATCTTGCTCTTTCTTATATAATCCATAAGCGAGGTCTTACCGTGGTCTACGTGGCCCATAAAAGTAACTACCGGCGCACGAAACATCATTTTGGATGCATCCTGTTTTTCATAAACTGCCACTGTTTCTTCCTCTATAGTAGGCAAGTTCTCTATTTTATAGCCAAATTTCTCGCCGAGCTGCCCGGCAACACCCTCATCAACCAGCTGATTCATAGTAGCTAAAATTCTTATATCCAGAAGGCTTTTTATAAGCAGGCTGGGGCCCATGGACATTTTCGATGCCAAGTCCTTTACAGTAATAGGAAATTTCACTTTAAGCACCTTAAGAGGCGGATGCTGAGGCTGAGGTTTTGGAGTTTCTTTTTGCGCGATTACAGGCGATACAGGCGTAGCAGCAGCTACGGGCTTGTCCGCAATTTTCTCCGGAATTTTTTCCGGGGCCTTTTCCTTAGTTTTTTCCGGAACAGGTTCGGGCTGTTTCGCTTTTTTGGCCTTTGACAGTTTTACTACTGCGGCTTTCTTCACCGGCAATGCCTTTTTCGGCTTTGTCCCTTTTTTGGCAGTATCTTCAACGGCAAACACGCCTTTTTTAGCCATGGCTTTTTTTATTTTTTTAACGGTATTATCATCCAGTTCATTTTTAGATGAACTGATGCCCATACCAGATTCCGATAGTTGCGCAATGAGCTCTTTTGCGGTAAGCTTCAGATCCTTGGCCAATTCCGTTAATGTTACCGCGCCTTTATCTTTTTTTGTCTGTTTTGTTTGTTTTATCATTTTTCAATCAATTCTTTAGCCGTTTTTACTATTTTTTCTGCGGTAGCCTTACCTATTCCTTCTATTTTTACAAGATCGTCAACATTTGCGCCTGCTATATCTTCAAGGCTTTTGTAACCTGCGGCTATAAGGGCTTCTTTCATTTTTTTGCCGACACGCGGCAGATCATCTATCGACGGCGTGCTGGATTTTGTTTCTTTTTTTAATTCTGTTTCTGCTTCTGCTTCCGCTTCTTTCTTGGATTCCACTGCCTCCTCTTCTGTCTCACTTTTACTGCTTATGTTTATCACCCAGCCGGTAAGTTTTGCCGCCAGGCGTACGTTTTGGCCCCTTTTGCCTATGGCCAAAGACAGCTGATCGTCATTTACCATTACGGAAATGCTTTTGTTTTCTTTATCCGCTTCCACGCTTACTATCTCAGCCGGACTTAATGCCGCTTTTATATATTCAGCTATGTCATCGCTATATCTTACTATATCTATTTTTTCCCCATAAAGTTCCCTCACTATATTTTTTACTCTTTGTCCTCTTACCCCTACACAGGCCCCTACGGAATCCACTTTCTCATCCTTGGAAATTACCGCTATTTTAGACCTGTCGCCGGGTTCTCTTGCAACGGATTTTATTTCGACTATACCTTCGGTTATTTCAGGAACCTCGGTCTCAAAAAGCTTTTTTAACATATTATCGTGCCTTCTTGAAAGCATGATCCTGGGGCCTTTGGGCGTTTTTACTACTTCCGTTACATATGCCTTTATCCTTTCGCCCTGGCGGTAATGCTCTTTTTGCGGCATCTCCATCTTAGGCAACACACCTTCTGCTTTTCCAAGGTCAACGATAATATTCCCCTTCTCAAAACGGTGCACGGTGCCTGTCACTAAAGAACCCTCTCTGCTGTGATATTCGCCGTAAATAACATCTCTCTCGGCCTCGCGTATTTTCTGTATAATAATTTGTTTCGCCGTCTGAGCGGCTATTCTTCCGAATTCGGCAGAGTGTATTTCTTTGCCTTCGGAGAATATCTTCATTGCGCCGGTTTTGGGATCAATCTTAACGCTTACATCAGCGGTATCGTTGCCTATGACCTTTCTTGCCGCGCTAAGCAGGGCAGATTCCACTGCCTCTATAAGTATCTTTTTGTCTATTCCCTTTTCGCGCTCAAGGTGCTCAAGTATGGATAACAATTCACCGTTCATACAATATTCTCCTTAAAATTTTATCTGCAAAGTGGCTGTATGTATATCTGCATACAGGGCATTCGTTACCCTGCCGTTTTTATCGCTTACTGTTACGCATTTATCATCTACGAAATCCACTTTTACCTGATATGTTTTCATGGTACCGTCAGAAGTCCTCATGGTCAAGCTTATATCTTCACCTACTATTTTTTCAAAATCCTTTTTTACCTTAAGGGGCCTATCCATGCCCGGGGAAGATACCTCTAAAAGATAGGGCCCTGCAATAGTTTCATTTTTATCCAAAAATTCGCCCAATTCCCTGTTTATCGCAGCGCATTCATCCATGCTTATACCTGGTTCTTTATCAACCAATATCCGTAGTATAGACCTGCCCGGAGATCTATAAAAATTAACATCTGCCAACTGTGCGTTGTATCGCTCAAGCACGGGTTTAATAAGCTGCTTTATTGTCTCTATAGGTTCCATTAAAAATAAAAAAGCGAGTCCGATAGCTGTACTCGCTTACTACTCCCCCCTCCATAATTAGGATTAGGGAAAAATTATATTACATATACTATATATTGTCAAGGAAAAAACGGACATTTGTCAAGCCAAAATTAAAATGTCCTCTTTTTAACAAAATTAAAATGTCCTCTTTTTGGTTTTTAAACTAGCAGTAGTTCTTTTTC
>JAFGKX010000136.1 GCA_016928375.1 Candidatus Omnitrophota bacterium
ATACTGAAAAAATACGGCGTAGAATCAATAGGCGCGGATGTAGAGGCGATCTCAAGAGCCGAAGACAGAGATTTGTTTAAAAAGGCGATGCAGGAAATAGGCGTGGACACGCCGAAAAGCGGTATCGCAACCTCTGTTGAAGAAGGCATGAAGATAGGCCTGGAAATAGGGTTCCCGCTAATTTTAAGGCCTGCCTACTGTCTGGGAGGCTCAGGCGGCGCGATAGCATATAACAAGGAAGAGCTGGAAGAATTTCTGGCGAAAGGCATCGAAATGAGCCCGGTCAGCCAGATTCTGGTCGAACAGTCCGTGTTGGGATGGAAAGAGATAGAATTTGAGGTGATGAGAGACAGGGTCGATAACGTGATAATGATTACTTCTATGGAAAATGTGGATTCTATGGGAGTTCACACCGGCGACAGCATCGTAGTTGCTCCGTCGCAAAGCCTGACCGCAGAAGAATACGGGCAATTTGTGAATTTATCAAAAAAGATAATAAGAAAAGTGGGCATTACCGGCGGCGGCGCAAATATTCAGTATGCCCAAAATCCCAACAACGGGCATATTGTAATCATAGAAGTAAACCCCAGGCTTTCAAGAAGCTCCGCCCTTGCTTCCAAAGCAACAGGTTTCCCCATAGCAAGAGTCGCAACAAAACTTGCCATAGGGCTTACGCTGCCTGAGGTTTTAAATCAAATAACCGGGAAGACTACATCATTTTTTGAACCTACGGTTGATTACTGCGTATTCAAAATATGCAGATTTACATTCGAGAAATTCCCAAAAGCGCAAAGGATACTGAATACCTCTATGAAGGCCGTAGGCGAGGCGATGTCTATAGGGAGGAATTTCAAAGAGGCGTTCCAGAAAGGTATAAGGTCTACGGAAACGGGCAGGTTCGGATTTGGCGCCGATGGAAAAGATAAAATAAAAGACGAACAATTAAAATCCGCTGCGCCGGAATTACTGAACCAGATAAAGGAAAAAATAAGAATACCGAATGACGAGAGAATTTTCTATATAAGATATGGCATAAAAGCAGGGCTTAGCGATGATGAGATATATAGCCTCTCAAGAATCGATAAATGGTTTATAGATAACATGAGGCAGCTGGTGAAGATTGAGGATGAAATAAAAAAATATAAAAACAAAAACCCCAAATCACAGGCCAGGATACCCAGGGATCTCCTGATGCAGGCAAAAGAGAACGGGTTTTCCGATAAGCAGCTTGCGTATCTTGTAAATTCCGAAGAAGACAGCATGAGGGTAGCCAGAAAAAAACAGGGCATAAAACCGGTTTATAAACTGGTTGATACCTGCGGAGGCGAATTTAAGGCCGAACGTCCGTATTATTACTCAACATATGAGACAAAAGACGAAAGCCTGCCGACTAAAAACAAAAAGGTGCTTATATTAGGCGGAGGCCCCAACAGGATAGGCCAGGGTATAGAATTCGATTACTGCTGCTGCCATGCCTCATACGCCTTAAAAGAAGAAGGCATCGAGAGCATAATGGTAAATTGCAACCCGGAAACAGTCTCAACGGATTATGACACCTCGGACAAACTTTATTTTGAGCCGTTGACAATGGAAGACGTATTAAACATCATTGATATAGAAAAACCCATGGGCGTGATAGTCCAGTTCGGAGGCCAGACGCCGTTAAATATCTCAATACCGCTTTCAAAAACAGGCGTTAAGATCCTGGGGACAAGCCCGGATTCTATAGATATAGCCGAGGACAGAAAAAGATTCCAGGTTATGATTAAAAAACTTAAGCTTATACAGCCGGATAACGATACTGCGGTATCGTTCGAAGAAGCAAAAAAAACCGCGTCAAAAATAGGGTATCCGGTAGTTGTAAGGCCTTCCTATGTCTTAGGCGGAAGGGCGATGGAAATAGTTTACGACGAAGAAGGCTTAAAGGATTTTATGAATAAGGCAGTCGAGGCGTCTCCGGACAGGCCCATATTGATAGATAAATTTCTGGAAGACGCGATTGAGGTTGATGTAGATGCTATCTCGGACGGAGTAGATTGTGTTATAGGCGGCATCATGGAACATATAGAAGAAGCCGGCATACATTCGGGGGACAGCGCGATGGTTATGCCGCCGCATACTTTAAGCAAAGACATAATAGAAGCCATAAAGAAAAATACATATGCGATGGCAAGAGAATTAAAAGTTAAGGGGCTTATGAATGTGCAATATGCCGTAAAAAATAATATCGTATATATATTAGAAGTAAATCCCAGGGCAAGCAGGACAATCCCGTTTATAAGCAAGGTTATAGGTGTGCCTCTGGCGAAACTGGCAACTAAAATCATGTTGGGCAAAACACTCAAAGGCCTTGGGTTTGCCAAGGAAAAGAAAATAGATTATTATGCGGTAAAAGAATCGGTATTTCCTTTTATAAGGTTCCCCGGAGTGGATGCGATACTGGGCCCTGAGATGAAATCAACAGGAGAGGTCATGGGCATTGATTCCACTTTCGGCGCAGCATACCTTAAAAGCCAGATAGCGGCGGGCCAAATACTGCCCACAAAAGGAAATGTGTTTATAAGCGTAAAGAACCAGGATAAAAGAGATATAGTGTTTATCGCGAAGAAACTAGCTGACCTTGGTTTAAAAATTTTTGCGACACAAGGCACGTCGAGCGCGCTTATAAGCGGCGACGTAAAAGTGCAGGTGCTGCCGAAGCTGCATGAAGGAAGGCCC
>JAFGKX010000137.1 GCA_016928375.1 Candidatus Omnitrophota bacterium
CTCCTTTTAAAATGAGGTATTATAGCATGCCTACAATAGGACATTCTTATTTTGGTATAATAGGACATTATCATTTTGGGATCACAGCGGTTAATTGCCTGCCTGCAAGGATAAGATCATTAAGCCTTTTCTTTGACCTTGCTTCGAAATAACAGCGCACAATAGGCTCTGTACCCGATGCCCTAAACAATACCCAGGATAAATCTTTGAACAGGAGCTTACAGCCGTCTCTTTTGTCTGCCTTTACAACTTCCGTTCCGGCAAAAACCCCAGGAGTATCATTAAGCAAAGTGCCCATTAGTTTATCTTTTTTGGCTTGTGTAAGATGAAGGTCTATCCTGTCAAAATAAAAATACCCGAATTCTTTATATAAAGATTCCAGTATTTCTTTGAGCGATTTTTTGTTTATTGCCACCATTTCAGCTATTAACAGGCACGCTAAAATACCGTCTTTTTCAGGTATGTGCCCCCCTATAGAAAGCCCTCCTGATTCCTCGCCTGTGATTACACAGCTGTCTTTAGCAAGGTATTGCGCAAAATATTTGAACCCGACCGGGGTTTCATGCAGCTCTATGCCGTATTTTTTACAAATCTCATCCATCATATGCGTAGTCGCTACTGTCCTTGCCGCAACAGCGCCCTTTTTTACAGGCCTTGTTCTTATAAGGTGATATAACAAAAGCGATATTACCTGATTCGCGTATATAACGGTTCCATCGGAATCCACTATACCGAAGCGATCCGCGTCTCCGTCACAGGAAAGCCCCAGGTTTAATTTATGTTTTTTTACGCAGCCTATTAAATCCTGTATGTTTTCTTCCGAAGGCTCGGGGCGTTTGCCGTCAAAATAAGGATTAAGCCAGTTATGAAGCACCTCTACCTTACAGCCTGCCTCTTTCAGTAAAAGATCCAGATAATCCCTTGAGGTTCCATAAAGACAGTCGACTGCTACTTTTAATTTTGCCTTTTTTATAGCATCAAAATTTATTAGTTTTTTTAGCCGGGATAAATACGCGGGCTTAGGATCAAATACTCTAATGCCGTCATTGCGAGGGAGCGAAGTGACCGAAGTAATCCCTGCTTTTGAGATTGCTTCGTCGCCCCGAAAATTCGGGGCTCCTCGCAATGACAATTCCTGGAGCTTTTTTATTCCTTCTTCTATTTTGCCCGTAATTTCCACCGGAGCAGGGGCCGCTGTTTGAGGAGAAAATTTTATGCCGTTGTATTCCGGGGGGTTATGACTCGCTGTAAAATTAATGCCGCCGTTTGCCTTATTTTTCAATATCTGATATGCGATAACAGGAGTAGGCGTATCCCTATCGCAAAGAAGGACTTTTATGCCGTTGGCAGCCAGAACTTCTGCGCAAGCGGCTGCGAATTCTTTCGATAAAAACCGCGTGTCGTAGCCGACGATTACCAAGGGTGTTCGGTGCGCGGTTAGCGGTTGCTGGCTATCGGTTAAGTAATCCGCAATTGCCTGTGTTACGAGGCGCACGTTGTTAAAAGTAAATTCATCGCTTATAACAGCGCGCCATCCGCTTGTGCCGAATTTAATAGCCATACACTTTTTTTCCTTTTATTTTAAGTTTTCCTTCGCAAAAAAGTTTTATTGCCTCAGGATATAATCTGTGTTCAACCGCGTGTATTTTTTCTTCGAGTGTTTTTTCTGTATCGGTACTTTCTATTTTTACTGGCTCCTGTAAAATAATCGGGCCTGAATCCAGTTCCTGCGTAACAAAGTGCACGGTAACGCCTGTTATTTTAACGGCATATTCGAATGCGTCTTTTATACCGCTGGTTCCTTTAAAAGAAGGCAAAAGCGATGGGTGCACATTTATAACCCTGTCTTTGTATCTTTCTATAAACTCCGGTGTCAAAATACGCATAAAACCTGCCAGGCATACAAGGCCTATCTCCTGGTTGTCCAATTCTCTTATTATCTTATTTTCGAAATCTTCACGCGTTTTAAAATTTTCACGCAACGCAAGCAGTGTCGGTATACCTTCTTTTTTGGCTCTTTCTAAGGCAAATGCATCTTTATTATCGCATACCATAATAGTTATTCTGCCTTTAAAAAAATTTTCCCTGGCAGCATCAGCGATAGCCTGAAAATTAGAGCCGTAGCCGGAACAAAATACAGCTATATTAATCATGTTAAAACCTCATTGAATCAGCGAACGTTTGTTGAAAATCCTTTCTTATCATAGGAATCCTTTTTATTCTGCTTAATATTGACGTCAGCCTTTCTTTCGTACTTTTGGACAACGCGTATTCTTTTGCCCCTGTTGCCGGAGCATTTTTCATAAACTTTACTTTGGCCGGCGCAACATCCGGTATAAGGCCTGTGCGTATCGCGCTTTCGGCATTTATAAAATTTCCGAAAGTGCCTGTTATAAAAATACCCGATATGTTATCTTTATCAACGCCTAACTGCCTCATGAGTATTTTTATGCCGGCGTAAATAGCTGCTTTCGCAAGTTGCATCTTTCTTATATCCGCCTGTTTTATGCGTATTTTCCCCGCGCCTTTTTTAGAAAGCACGAACTCTCCCTGTTTCATCCTGCCTGTTTTATCCATAAGGCCTTTTCGAAGCATATGCGCGGCTGCGTCTATAATATCGCTTCCGTGTTTTATATACCAGGTCTCGAAAGCGCTTCCTGCGGCAGTTGAAGTTACTAAAATTTTATCCGATGAACCAAGTATAATCTCGCCGTTTGTGCCTATGTCCACTCCGAGCTTTACTGATTTGCTTTTATATATACCCGAAGCGATAATAAATGCCAAAGCATCTGAACCCACAAAGCCGCCTATATTAGGCAGGATTATTACCTGCGCGTTTTTATTTATATTTATCCCGCTCGTTTTTTGGGATACGACCAGTTCCGATTTTGCGGATGTTTTATACGGCGGCCTGATAAGGCATTCTGCGGATATGCCTAAAAACAGATGATGCATGGCGGTATTGCAGACGATAACCGCCTCTTTTATGTCCTGCTGCTTAAGACCTGTTTTTTGAAGAAGTTTTTTTATCAGCAGATTTATTGAGCCTGTTGCCGCAAGCCTTAAGGTTTCCTGATTTTTTGCGCCTTTGACCGCAAAATCTATCCTGGTTATAACATCTTCGCCGAATCTGGCCTGGCTGTTTAAAACAAAACCCGAGGATATATCCCTGCGGCTTTTTTTATCCACAAGCAGGCCTTTTATCGTCGTAGTACCTATATCGAGAATTAAGATTACCATTTATCTATTAACGATATATTCTATTTTTTCCGTTATCCTGTCTTTTGGCACAACACCGACTATCCTTGCTTCTTCCCTGCCGTTTTTAAAAATTATTATGGTGGGTATGCTTACTATACCGAAATCCGCTGCCGTAACCTGGTTATCATCCACGTTTAATTTTCCGACTTTTATTTTATCCTGATATTCCCGGGCTATCTCTTCTACGAGCGGGGCAACCATATTGCAGGGCGCGCACCACGAAGCCCAAAAATCAACCAGTATCGTGCTGTGCTTTATATTTGACTCAAAATTTTCATCTGTCAGGGTAATAATTGATTCTGTCATTTAATTTCTCCTTTTGCCTATGGCGTGTGTCGGGCACACCTTAAAACATTCTCCGCAATTACTGCATTTATTATAATCTATTTTCGCCAGATTGTCTTCTATGAAAATGGCATTTACAGGGCAGCTTTTGGCGCATTTGCCGCAGGCAATACAGCCTACTTTGCATGCCTTCATAACCTGCGGGCCCTTATCTTTAGAGTTGCATTCTATATGATAATTTTTTTTCTGCGGCGTCAGTACCAGCACAGCCTTAGGGCATATCTGTACGCATTTCCCGCATCCGGTGCATTTTTCGTTGTTTATATGCGGCAGATTGTCATCGCCTATTTTTATTGCCAGAAACGGGCATACTCTCTCACAATCCCCAAAGCCAAGGCAGGCATATTTACAGGCCTTATATCCGCCGAAAACCAATGTTGCCGCCTTACAACTTTTTATGCCGCTGTAAACAAATTTATCTTTTGCGTTTTTAGAACCTTTGCATATAAGCGTGGCGATAGTTTTTATTTTGGAATTATAATCTATGCCAAGAATCTGCGCTATTGCTTTTCTCGCTTCATCGCTTGTTACAGCGCATCCTGCGGGCACGGCCTCGCCCTTTTTTAAAGCCTCTGCAAAACCTGCGCATCCGGCCTTTCCGCAGGCGCCACAATTTGCCCCGGGCAGTTTTGTTATTATAAGCGCCACCGTCGGATCAACCTCTACCCCAAACAATCTCAGCGTATACGCAAGGCCCAGCCCAAAAATAAGGCCCAGAGTTGTCATGGCTATAACCGGAATCACCATATTCATTATCATATTTTAAACCCGCTGAATCCCAAAAATGCAAGCGACATAAGGCTTGCTATTATAAAAGTTATGGGTATATCTTTTAAGCTGCGCGGTATCTCGGCAAATTCAAGCCGCTCTCTTATGCCCGACATCAAAAACATCGCAAGCGTGTACCCTGCGCCCGCGCCGAAGCCCTGCACGATGGATTTTAACAGGCTGTAGTCAACCGGCTTGCCAGCCAGAAAGAATACATCCGTATTTAAAACAGTTACTCCAAAAACCGCGCAATTTACGGTAATAAGAGGCAGATAAATCCCGAATATCCTGTAAAGCGCGGGGGATTTTTTTTGTATTATAATCTCGGTAAACTGCACAAATGAAGCCACTACCAAAATAAAACTTATGGTTCTTAAATATTCAAGATGAAACGGGATCAGAATATAATTATATATAAGCCACGTTATTAAACTTGCCATGGTCGTAACAAACGTAACCGCAGCTCCCATGGATACCGCCGGAACGGTTTGTTTTGAAACGCCGATAAAAGAGCACAGGCCTAAAAACCTTGAAAGAATAAAATTGTTTATAAAAACTGTGCTTATTATTATCGTAATATAAACGCTAAAATCCATGCCTACTACCTTCTGCTTGTAATATAATTTATAAGCCCTATCAAAAGACCTATTGTTAAAAGTGCTCCCGGAGCAAGTATCATAAATAACGGCGGTTGAAAATTTTTATTTATCAAAACTCCCATTATCGTGCCGTTACCCAAAACTTCTCTTATCGCAGATATCAATATAAGCGCCCACGTAAACCCTAATCCCATGCCAAGCGCGTCGAATATAGAGCGAAGCGGCGGGTATTTAGACGAAAATGCTTCCGCCCGGCCTAATACCATGCAGTTTACCACGATCAACGGCACAAACATCCCCAAAGACCTGCTTAAGGCAGGTGTATATGCCTTCATAAATAAATCGGCTATCGTTACAAATGTGGCTATCACCACTATAAAACATGGGATACGCACTTTATTTGGAATTTTACTTCTTATAATAGAAACGAATATGTTTGACCCGACCAAGACAAATGTTGCCGCAACGCCCATGCCTATACCGTTTATAACGCTTGTCGATACTGCCAGCGTCGGACAAAGCCCCAGCGCCAACCGAAATGTCGGATTTTCGCGCCACACACCTTTTACGAATTCACCCAGCATCTTCATCTGGTTTTACCTGTTTTTATTTTATCTAAAAACTGCGAAGTAGTATCCCTTACCGCATCCGTAACGGCTTTACTTGAAATAGTGGCGCCTGTTATCGCATCGACATCTTTTTTTATTTCCAGCGCCCTTGCGTTTTTCCCGTTAAACTGCTTTAAAAAGGCAGGTTCTTTTTCGCCTGGTTTTTTTTCGTTTATCCTGGCGCCTAAACCCGGCGTCTCATACTGCTCTAGCACCCTTATACCTTTTATTGTACCTTTTTCGTCGATACCGGCGATCATGCGTATGTAGCCATTATATCCTGTACCTGTGACCTTAATGCAGTATCCTATCGTTTTCCCGCTGCTTAAAGCCTCAAAATAATCTATGCCGTCCGTTGATTTTGCGTCGAAGGAATCTGCCTCGGGCATTATTTCCGATAAAGCATTTTTCTCTTCCTGTTCAAGCCCTTTTTCTATTTTTGGCTTGGTGATTTCATAGGTAAACGCCAAAACAAGCGTTGCGGCAAAACAAATAAGCGCTAGGACTATTCCGAATTTTATCAATTGATTCATTTTTACCTCCCAGCCTTTTTCGGCGCTGATGGGCAGCCAAACCATCTTGGGCGCGTGTATCTGTCTAAAATCGGGGTAAAAGCATTCATGATAAGTATGGAATACGAAACGCCCTCCGGATATCCTGAGAATTTTCTTATTACAAATGTCAAAATGCCGCAGCCAAGCCCAAACATAACTTTACCCTTAGAACTCAGCGGGCTTGTCACATAATCCGTTGCCATAAAAAACGCGCCCAATATAAGGCCTCCGGATAAAACAAAAAATAACGCGTCGCCGCAGAATAATCCGGTTTTACCGTTAAATACCCAGCTTAAAAATCCAACTGCCGCAATATAACTGAGCGGCGCATGATAACTTATATACCGTTTAAATAAAAGATAAACTGCCCCTGCCAAAAGCGCTATTATGCATACCTCGCCTATACAGCCGGGCCTGTTGCCAATAATAAGATCCAGATAAGAAACATCAAACACTGCAGCTGCTTCCTTTGCCTTAATTATTGCCAAAGGCGTTGCAGAACTGACAGCGTCTATATTCCATTTCGGATTTTGCCAGGTTGTCATATAAACCGGCCAGGAGACCATCAAAAATGCCCGGCCTACCAACGCAGGATTAAATATATTCTGGCCCATGCCGCCGAAAACTTGTTTACCTATGGCAATGGCAAAAAATGACCCGGCAACAGGCAGCCACAAAGGCGCTGCCGGCGGGAGATTGTATGCCAAAAGAAGCCCGGTCAAAACAGCGCTTGCATCCAAAACAGAGGCTTGCTGTTTTCTGATTGTAAGGATAATCCATTCCGTAAATAAGGCCGTAAAAATGGAAAGAATTATTATGTACAGGCTTTTTATCCCAAAAATATATATACCTGCAGCGCCGGCGGGCAATAAAGAAAATATAACGGAACGCATTATCTTGCGGGTAGAGCTTTCTGATTTTACATGCGGCGCTATTGAAACTACAAACGGTGTATCCATTTAAATCTTAGCCTTTCCGAATTTCATATAATCCAAAAGCGGAATTTTTGCCGGGCATTCATAGGCGCATGAGCCGCATTCATAACAATTGGCTAGGCCTAAATCCTTGGCCTCGCTGAATCTGTCTTTTTTTACAAGATGCATAAGCGTTGTCGGAAGTAATTTTACGGGGCAGGCATCTACACATTTGCCGCAGCGTATGCACGCGCTTTCCTGCTCATTGCCTGTTTCTTTTTCCGACAAAAATATAATTCCACTTGTACCTTTTATAACCGGCACATCCAGCGTATACTGCGCGATGCCCATCATCGGCCCGCCGAATATAACTTTCTTAGGCTCCCTGATAAAGCCGCCCAACGAATCCATAAGATCCGAAACCAGTGTTCCTATTTTTACGCGTATATTAACCGCGTTTTTAACGCATGGCCCGGCAATTGTTATAACTCTTTCTGTCAGCGGTTTTTTTAAGTATACGGCTTCATAAACTGCGAATGCCGTCTGAACATTCTGCACAACGCATCCCACATCCATTGGAAGGGCGCCTGATGGAACTATGCGCCCAAGCACTGCGTTTATTATCTGTTTTTCCGCACCCTGCGGGTATTTTGTTTTTAAAACCGCTATTTTAAAATTTGCGGCGTTTGACCGCATTACTTTTATCGCATCAGGTTTATTATCTTCTATCGCTATTATGCCGTTTTTTACGCCAAGCGCCTTCATCATCCCAAAAGCGCCTTTTACCACTGCCTCGGGATGCTCCAGCATAACGCGGTGGTCGCAGGATAAATATGGTTCGCATTCAGCGCAGTTTAATATAAACGTATCTATTGTTTTATTTTTTGGCGGGCTTAATTTTACATGAGTTGGAAAACATGCGCCTCCTAACCCTACTATGCCTGCCTGGCTTATGGAGTTTATTATTTCTTCCTGGCTAAGCATATCTATATCGCAATTATGGTTATTGACGTAAGCAGCATCCTGGCTCTGGCCTGATTCTATAACAATACTGTTGCAGGCCCCAAGCACCGGATGCGCCCGGGATTCTATTTTTATCACTTTGCCGGATACGGAAGAGTGCACATAAGCAGAAATAAATTTATCCGATCGCCCTATAAGCGTGCCTATTTTAACTGCCTCGCCTACAGAAACAACCGGTTCGCATACTGCGCCTATGTGCTGGCTAAGGGGCACTACAACCTGTTTAGGGACACCGGCTCTTATTATCGCTTTTGTATTTGTTAATTTTTTAAATCCGGGTGGGTGAATACCGCCTTTAAAAGTAAATCTCATAATTTACCTATTATATTGCATGCGGGTTTTTTTGTCAATCCCGGGTTAATCATAGTATAAATTTTTGCAACAGGATTGACAAGTATATGTTTTAACATTATAATAACAATAGAGGTGTTGTTTATGGACACAAATTGCTGCACAAAATGCCAATTCTACTGGAGTTGCGAAATGAAATGGTATCGCGGCGAACGAGCGGAAGAAAATATATGCTGCGATAGGTGTGATTTTTACAAACAATGCTTCAAGGAAACCGAATCAAAAAAAGACCCTTACAAAAGATAGCCTAAGCCCTATGCGCAATTTTAAGCGCTTTTCTTAAGGCCTAAAGCTCCTGCATAAATACACATCATTCCTACTACAATCAATATGTATGAAGTGTCTATACGCTCGGCAAGAATAGACACCAATATCATAAATATCAAAAACGCAAGATGCATAACAGCCTCAAGAGACGAGAAGGCCCTGCCGCGTAAATCCTGCGGCATAAGTTCGTGCACTATTGTATTAGACGATATCATTATCGGCGAAACGAACATTCCGAATACGAAAGCCAGCCCTGCGGCAACATAAAAAAATGGGTATGCTGCCACGAATATTACAAACTGCATAATAAAAAACCCGCTTAAAGACAAACTTAAGAATATGGCTTTTGTTTTTGAAACCATGCTTCCAAATCTGCCGTATAGCAATGAGCCGCAAAATAAGCCTGCCCCGAAAAACATTGCCAAAAGCCCTAAATGTTTCGTGGCCGTACCGAGAGCATTCTGCACAAAAATAATTATGACAACATAACTTGCCCCTATGGCGCTCCACAACAGGAATAATATTCCGATAACAAAATGCATCTTTTTATGCAAAAGCATGTAATGAATGCCGTCTTTAATTTCTGAAAATATGGACTTTTTTATCGCCTGTTTCAATTCCATGCCGATGTAATATATATTATCTTTAAGCGCCGTCTTGGCACGACTTGATTTCATCAACAACAAAAGCCCCGCAGACATAAAAAATGTTGCAGCGTCGATAAAAAACGCGGTTTTTATGCCAAATATCGGCAAAATGAAAATGCCACCGATGCTAAACCCTAAAACAGCCGCTATCATGCCTGTGGTATTTATAAGAGAATTCGCCAGAAGCAGCTTATCCTGCGGCACGATATCCGGTATTGTCGACATCTTCGCGGGTAAAAAAAAGCGAGCCATGGAAAACATCAAAAAAACTATTATGTATATAGGGAACATGGGCGTAAGCTTTGGGAAAAGAAAACAATACAAAATAATCAACAGCACAAGAACTCCGCGTATAAAATCGCTTATGACCATTGTATATTTCTTGTTCCACCTGTCTGAGCAGGCGCCAGCCACCGGGCCTATTATAAAAACGGGGATAATGACGAAAAGGAAGAGTTTTGCCAACTCATATGCGGAGCCGGGGGCCTTTTTGTAGATAAGGCCTATTAACGCCATTTGGGTAAGGCGGTCTCCGAACTGAGAAATAATCTGACCTAGCCAGAGAAGGAAGAAATTTCTATTTTTTAATATTTCTGTTATTTTCGCCATAAAGAAACAATATAGAATGGAGCTGGCGAATGGATTTGAACCATCGACCTGCGGTTTACGAAACCGCTGCTCTACC
>JAFGKX010000138.1 GCA_016928375.1 Candidatus Omnitrophota bacterium
AGGCAACAAAGGATGCAGGAGAAATCGCCGGATTAAAAGTGCTGCGCATAATAAATGAGCCTACTGCCGCGTGCCTTGCGTACGGCCTGGAAAAATCCCAGAAGGAACAAAAAATAATGGTTTTTGATTTGGGCGGCGGAACCCTGGATGTAACTATTATGGAAATGGCTCAGGGGGTATTCGAAGTAAAATCCACATCCGGCGATACGCAATTGGGCGGCACAGATATGGATAATACCCTGATAGATTACATTGCAAATCAATTTAAGCGCGAGACAGGCGTTGACTTAAAAAACGATAAAATGGCTATGCAGAGGCTGCGTGAAGCTGCGGAAAAAGCGAAAGTTGAACTGTCATCAACCCTGACAACGGATTTAAACCTGCCGTTTATTACCGCGGATTCTTCAGGCCCGAAACACCTGACCATGTCTTTGACGCGTGCAAAATTGGAAGACCTTATTTCGCCTATAATAGAAAAATGCCGCCACCCGATAGAGCAGGCGCTCTCAGACGCAAAGCTCAAATCCTCGGATATAGACCGCGTTATTATGGTTGGCGGGCCGACGAGAATGCCGGTTGTCCAGAAATTCGTGGAAGATTATGTAGGAAAGAAAATTGAGCGCGGCGTAGACCCTATGGAATGCGTGGCAATGGGCGCAGCCATACAGGCCGCTATCATGAAAGGCGAAGCAAAGGATGTTTTATTGCTTGATGTTACGCCGCTTTCACTCGGAATAGAAACACTCGGAAGCGTATTCACCAAATTAATAGAAAGAAATACCACTATACCTACTAAGAAAAGCCAGATATTCTCAACAGCCGCGGATAACCAACCGGCAGTTACAGTACGCGTTCTGCAGGGTGAGAGGCAGATGGCCAATGATAATGTAGAGCTGGGAAGGTTTGACCTGGTAGGCATACCGCCTGCGCCAAGAGGCATTCCGCAGATCGAAGTAAGTTTTGATATAGATGCCAACGGTATAGTGCACGTAACCGCAAAAGACTTAGGCACAGGCAAGGAGCAGTCCATACGCATAACAGCGCCTAAAAAACTTTCAAAAGAAGAAATAGAAAAAATGGTTAAAGAGGCTGAAAAATTTTCCGCTGAAGACACCAAGCGCAAGGAACAGGTCGAGATAGTAAATCAGGCAGATACCCTTGCTTACGCGACCGAGAAAGCGCTTAAAGAATACGGCGACAAAGTAAATCAATCGGAGCGCGCTGACATAGAAGCAAAGCTGAATGACTTAAAAAGCGCCATTAAAGATAACAACACCGACAGAGTCAAAAAATCTATGGATGAGCTGACGAAAGCGTCGCATAAACTCGCGGAAGAAGTCTATAAGCAGGCGCAGGCAAAACAGCAGGGCCAGCAGGCACAAAGCGCGCCGGGGCAGGAGCAGGCTTCGGAAAATAAAAGCCAGAACACAGAAAAGCAAAAAGACAAAGATGACATTATCGACGCTGATTATAAAGTAGAAGATGATAAGTAACCAATAATTTTGTGCTGAGGGGCAGCATCGTTCATCAAGCGGGTGGAGCGCCCCACCGCCCGCAACGTTAGTGAGGACGGTGGGGCTGTTCAAAGACAGGGCCCGCAAGTGAACCAGAAAAACCCCAAGGTCGGTATAAACATTATGTCAACTAAACGTGATTACTACGAAATATTAGGCGTTAAAAAAAACGCCAGCCTTGATGAAATAAAAAAGGCTTATCGCCAGCTTGCCATGCAGTATCATCCGGACAGGGTGCCGCAGGAGCAGAAAAAAGCTGCGGAGGAAAAATTCAAAGAAATTTCCGAGGCGTACGCTGTTTTATCCGATGCGCAGAAAAGAGCCCTCTATGACCAGTATGGGCACTCCGGAATAGACCAGAAATACGCATATGAGGATATATTCAAGGGCGCTGATTTTAACAGCGCTTTTGAAGGCATGGGCGATTTTGGATTCGGCGGAAGCTTGTTTGAGGATATTTTTAGCGATCTCGGTTTTGATATATTCGGTACGCGGACGCGTTCGCGTTCAAGAACCAAAAGGGGCAGCGATTTACAGGTTGCAGTCGATATTACCCTGGAAGAAGCTGCTGCGGGCGTGGAAAAAACAATCACGCTACCGCGTTATGAACCGTGCTCCGTATGTTCTGGGAGCGGCGCGAAACCTGGTACAAAAAAACTCAGCTGTCCGCAATGCAGGGGTTCCGGGCGCGTTGTAATATCAAGCGGTTTTTTTCAGATGGCTCAGACCTGTCCGAAATGCCGCGGAGAAGGCGCTGTAATACAAACTCCATGCACCCAATGCCGCGGAGAAGGCAGGGTGAAAGTAACCAGAAAAATTAAAGTGCAAATTCCGCCGGGCGTTGATTCAGGCTCAAACTTAAGAGTGCACGGAGAAGGCGAGGCGGGAACCGCAGGCAGGGGCAATTTATATGTTGTTATCGAGGTTATGCCGCATTCGGTGTTCGAAAGGCATAATAATGATTTATTGACGCGCATAGAAATAAGCATAAGCAAGGCGATACTGGGAGCGGAAGTAGAAGTGCCTACGCTAGCTGATGGAAAAGTAATTATGAAAATACCTCCGGGCACGCAAAGTAACAGGATATTCCGGTTAAAAAGCAAAGGTATGCCGGATCTGCATAGCAGAAGGGCCCTTGGCGATGAACTTGTCAGGGTGAATGTCAAGATTCCCGATAATTTAAGCAACGAACAAAAGCGCTTAATAGAGGAATTCGCCAGGGTTTCGGGTGAGCAAATAAATTCAAAATCAGGTTTTGCGGATAAAATAAAAAAAGCATTTAAATAAAAGTAGCAATATGCCGACATACGAATACAGATGCGATAAATGCAAAAAAACATTCGAGGTTTTCCAAAGCATAAAAGCAAAACCCATAAATAAATGCCCTGCCTGCTCTTCGCCGGTTAGAAAGCTTATCAGCGCGGGAGGCGGTATTTTATTCAAAGGTTCAGGTTTTTATACAACAGATTATCGAAGCAAACAATATAAGGAAAAGCAAAGCAAGGAAAAATCCGGCAGTATAACCTGTCCAAAAACAGGCCTGCCTGCCGATAGGCATGGAAAATCCGCGGATTGCTCATCATGCAAAGGATAAAAAATGGCAAAAATAGCACCTTTTAGCGGAGTAAGATTTAATACCAAAATAACAGGCAGTTTAGCGAAAATAGTGTGCCCGCCTTATGATATTATCAATAAGCAGCAAAGAACCGCATTCATGAAGCAATCTAAGTATAATGCGGTTTATATAGAACTCCCGCAGGGAACAAATAACCACGAAAGGCACAGAAGGGCAAAACAGCTGATTGACAAGTGGCTTGATGATAACATTTTAAATTGGGACGAAAAACCGTCTTTATATATTTATACGCAGGAATTTAAAATAGGCAAGGCCCTGAAGAAAAGGCTTGGGTTTATTTCTTTGCTTGAAATAGAAAGCGATAAAAAAATACTGCCGCATGAAAAGATATTTAATAAATTCAAATTCGAAAGATTCAATCTTATGAAAGAAACCAAAGCCCACATAAGCCCGATATTCTGTATATTTGATGATAACGGCAAAAAAGCAGAGAGCGCTATTTTAAAAGCGCTTAGCAGTAAAAAGCCGGTATCGGATATCTGCGTAGACGGAATAAGGGAAAAGCTATGGAAAATAGATGACGTAAAATTTATAAATAATCTTAAAAATATTATGAACAATAAAAAAGCCTTTATTGCCGACGGGCACCACCGCTTTCAGGCATCCGCGCGTTTAAGGGATTACATGAAACAGAAGTGCGGCCCTTTAAGCAAAAAACAGCCATACGATTACACTCTTTGTTATTTCGTTAGTATGCAGGATAAGGGCCTTGTTGTGCTGCCCACTCACAGGGCTGTAAAAAATATTCCTTCCGGGATTACAAAATCTGTGCTTGTAAAAAAAATGTCGCAGTATTTTAACGTTTTCATAGCGCGTAGTAAAGATGAATTAGTAAGCAAAATGGAAACAACGTTTAAAGCCAGGCGGCATGCGTTTGGATTCTTTTTCGAAAACAGGTATATATTGGCAGTGCTCAAAAATGAAAGCATCATAAAAAATATAGGCGCAGATGAAAATTGCCTTGCCTGGAAAAAACTCGATGTTTCGATACTCCATTATTTTATACTCCCAAAAATCCTTAAAATAAAAGAAAAATTTAAAGGCAGCCGCAATATCTATTACTATAAAGGCAAGACCGAAGCTATAAAGAGAGTGAAGGCAAAAGAGTTTAAAATGGCGATATTTCTTAACCCTACCAGAATAGAAGAAGTGTCGCAGGTAGCTAAAGCCGGCAATAAAATGCCTCATAAATCCACCTATTTCTATCCCAAATCCACCACAGGCCTTGTGATACATAAGTTCTAGCTGTCGGCAGGAATTCCGTTCTTTTTTCTCTTGATTATATTCCTGCCTTTATGTTATTATATGCCTTACACTAAATATAATATATATGATTGAAGCCGTTTATGATAATATAAAGAAGGCAATATTTGCCGGAAACATTCCTGAAATTCCCACCCTGGTACGCCAGGCCTTATCAGATAAAGCTTCACCGGAAGACATATTAAATAAAGGCCTTATTGCGGGTATGGCAGTTGTGGGTGAGAAGTTCAAGGCCAATGAGATATATGTCCCGGAAGTGCTTATTTCCGCAAAGGCTATGCACGCCGGCCTGGATGTATTAAAGCCATTTCTGGAAAAAGCCGGAGTTGCCTCAAAAGGAAACATTGTAATAGGTACTGTCAAGGGAGACCTGCACGATATAGGGAAAAACCTTGTATCTATGATGTTTAAAGGCGCGGGTTTTTCTGTAACAGACTTGGGTATAGATGTTCCGCCTGAAAAGTTTATAGATGAAGCTGTCAGGAGCAAAGCGCAGGTCATGGCGATGTCAAGCCTTCTTACCACTTCCATGCCTTCCATGAAAGCGACAATGGACCTGCTGAAAAAAAGAGGCCTTGTTGGTAAAATAAAAACAATAATCGGCGGCGCTCCGGTAACACAGAAATACGCCGATGAAATACAAGCAGACGGATATGCGGACAACGCTTCCTCTGCCGTAGATAAAGCAAAGGAGTTGTTGGGATTGTAATGGCTATATTCGGAAAACCTAAATACACGATAGTAAAGCCTAAAAAATTCAAGCAGCAGAGGAAAAAAGATATACCGGACGGCCTATGGACAAAGTGCGAAGACTGCGGCGAAATAATCTACAATAAAACTCTTGAAGAAAATCTCAAAGTCTGCCCTAAGTGCAATTACCATTTTATAATAAACGCCTATGACCGCGTAGCCATGCTTACGGATAAAGGCACTTTCAATGAACTGGACAAGGATATGTCTTCAGGCGATCCGCTTGAATTTGCAGGGCCTAAGACTTATAAAGAAAAGATAAAACAAGACCAGGAAATAACCGGTATGAAAGAAGCCGCGATATACGGCACAGGGGAAATAGACGGTAAAAAAATAGTTTTGGTAGTGACTGATTCCAGGTTTATCATGGGTTCTATGGGTTCGGTAGTAGGCGAGAAAATAACCAGGGCTATTGAACTGGCCACAGAAAAGAAAATACCGGTTATCATCGTATCCGGCTCCGGCGGCGGCGCCCGTATGTATGAGGGCATATTTTCCCTTATGCAGATGGCCAAAACTTCTGCCGCACTGTCAAAATTAAATAAAAGCGGCAATATGTTCATATCCGTGCTTACGCATCCTACAATGGCAGGTATTCTGGCAAGTTTCGCGTCCTTAGGCGATATCATTATGGCAGAGCCTAAGGCGCTAATAGGTTTTACAGGGCCGAGGGTAATAGAGCAGACCATAAAGCAGAAACTGCCTGAAGGGTTTCAGCGTTCGGAATTTTTGCTTGAACACGGTTTAATAGATATGATTGTTCCTAGGATTCACATGAAAGAAACAATATCCAAACTTATCGGATATTTAGCGTAGCCCCTCGCTAATAATAAGTCCTCGCACTTGCTCGCCTGCCTGCCGGCAAGGCAGGGACTTAAGTAATGCTCGGGACAAAATTTGTAAAACAAATTTTGGAGGCTTAAAAATGGCACAGGTTAGCTTGCGTAACGTTAGCAAGATGTTTACGCCGAATTCATACGCGGTAAAAGATTTTAATCTCGGCATAGAAAACAAAGAATTTCTTGTCCTGGTAGGGCCTTCCGGATGCGGAAAATCCACGACGCTTAGGATGATAGCGGGGTTAGAAGAAATTTCTTCGGGAGAGATTTATATAGGCGACAGGTTAGTGAACGATATTCCCCCAAAGGACAGAAACATTGCCATGGTATTCCAGAATTACGCGCTTTATCCGCATATGACTGTTTACGAGAATATGGCATTCGGGCTTAAATTAAGAAGATTGCCTAAACAGGAAATAGATCAGAGGGTAAGAGACGCTGCCGAGGTGCTTAGTATTACCAAGCACCTTAATAAGCGCCCGAAAGAACTCTCCGGAGGCGAAAGGCAAAGGGTCGCGGTTGGAAGAGCCATAGTCAGAAAGCCTCTGGTGTTTTTATTTGATGAGCCTTTAAGCAACCTGGATGCAAAAATGCGCGTTCAGATGAGAACAGAGATCAACAAGCTTCATATAAAACTTCAGACAACCATGATATACGTAACACACGACCAGGTAGAGGCCATGACCATGGGCACCAGGATAGTTGTTATGAAGGACGGTATAATACAACAGATAGACGACCCGATAACTCTTTACGATAATCCCACCAACAAATTCGTAGCAGGATTTATAGGCTCTCCGCCGATGAATTTCATGAACGGGCTGCTGATAAAGAAAGACGGAAAATTCCATTTTAATGAAGGCAATTTTTCTGTCAGGGTAAACGATGATATGAGGGATAGCCTTGCCCCGCATCTGGACAAAGAAGTTATTTTCGGAATAAGGCCCGAAGATATATATGACAGGTTGTTTGCCCAGGGCGCTTCCGAAGATAACGTAATCACCTCCACCTGTGAAGTATATGAACCCATGGGCGCGGAGGTATTCTTACACCTTAACAGCGGTAAACACACGTTTATCGCGAGAGTAGGCGGCCACGACAGGCCTGCTGTCAATCAGGACCTTGAGATGGTGCTCAACATGAGTAAAGCTCATTTCTTCAATGCTAAAACAGAAAAGGTAATCATATAAATTTCCGCCGAAGGCGGATTCGCCTGCGGCGGAAAAAATTTAGCCTCCGGCGGAAATTTTTAACTTTTTATGTATCCTCAAAACTATAAGATTATACGTATTGCCGCAGCGATAATACTTTTTGTAATCGCCATTTTTATTTTAAAAATCGCCGTGCCTTATGCATTTATACTGATGACGCTCTCGCTGCTTATGATATGGCAGGGCGGTGGGCCTTTTGCGGGACTGGTGCTTTTTTTCATCAGCATTCCGTTGATTATTTTTGCATCCTATATTACAAAAAGCCATATATATAATTTCCAAATACTGATAATGCTTGCTGCAGCCGTGCCTTCCCATTTATTTTATAAAAAAGCAACAGCAGGGCTGCTTGATAAAAACAAAGAATCGGAAAATATTCAGGAACAGCACAATATTATAAGCAGTCAGACGGCTAAAGACAGAGAACTTACGCAGGCTTTGCTTAAGAAACTGGACAGGTATAATAAGCTCAAAGGCCTGGGCGAGGTCTTTAACACAAAGCTCTCGCTTAAAGATATATATAATATAATAACAGAAAAATCCTTTGAAATAATAGGCAAGGCAGATGAGGCGAAACTATTTATTGTATCCGGCGATCGGCAGAATCTTGAGGTTTGTTCAACGAAAAATGGAAAAGAAGGCAATAGCCACGCATCTGATTCTTTTAACAAATGGGTGCTTAACAAAGCTCAGCCCCTGCTTATATCGGACGCAACCAGGGATTTTCGCTTTGATTACGAAGACACGCAGCCGCAACCCGGGTATCTTTCGATAATAATAGTGCCGATGATGATACAGCAGCGAATAATAGGGCTTTTGCGTTTAGGCAGCAGGAAAAGAGCCGGATTCTGCGAAGAAGATTTAAGGCTTCTGGATTTTATATCCGACCTGGCAAGCGCTGCAATAAATAATGCCCGGTTGTATATGCAGACCGAGGAGCTGGCTATAACCGACGGGCTTACGGGGCTGTATGTGCACCGTTATTTCAAGGAAAGATTATCCGAGGAATTTAACAGGTGCAGGAAAAACAGCCATATGCCGCTCTCTATCATTATGCTCGATATAGACCATTTTAAGGATTATAACGATAAATACGGGCACGCTGCCGGAGATAAAGTGCTTAAAGGCATAAGCGAGGCATTGCGTAAGCATACTATGCCAAATAATATACTTGCCCGTTACGGAGGCGAGGAATTCGTCGTATTGTTTCCGGGTGAGCCCAAAGAAAATATAATACCGGTTGCCGAAGCAATCAGAAAAAAAATCCAATCAATGATGTTTGTGCTAAGGCGGCAGGAAACGAAAGTAACGGTTTCTGTCGGAGTAGCGGGTTTTCCGCAGGATGCCGCGTCTTCCGAAGAAGAACTGCTTAAAAGAGTGGATTTTCTGTTGTATAAAGCCAAAAAAGAAGGCCGTAATAAAATATGCGTCAGCTGATATCGATAGTTTCAATTGTTTTTATTTATACCGTTTCACTGCTTGCGGCAAACTATACGAAAAATTATTATTTTATTTTTAACCTATGCGTTATACCCCTTATAGTAAGCGGGTATTTTTTCAGCGAATTCAACAGTTTGCTTCTTGTTTCATTCTGCTGCATTTTAAATTTATCTTTTATATTCATAGAAAACGCCTCGTATGGGGCTTTTCAGAATATATTTTTACTGCTGACCTGCGTTTCGCTGTCAACTGTGATGAAAAAGGATTTTAACGGCATTAAAATACGCAAAGAAGATGAGCTCAAAACAATAGATGCCACTCTTGCATCTTTGAGGCAGGAGGCTGTAAGGGTAAAGAATTCCAGGACTATACTGGAGCATAAATCTGCTGAGATAGGTAAACTTTACCACAGCGCAAAAAAAATGGCGTCATGTTCCGGGCTCGAAGACCTGCTGAATACTATGCGCGATATTATAGCCGATTCGCTTAAATTCAAAAAATGTGAGCTTATAACCGTTTATTATGCGCAGGACAGCGTTAAAATAGATAAGATATATCAGATAACGAAGGAAAAAATAACGCAAGTAAACATGGTGGATTACGAAGAGGGGCTGCTTAAACTAATGCTGCGCAGAAAACAGCACCTTGTGATAGATGGCAAACAAGGCAGCGCCAACACTGAAGATTTTGCGTTTCCGGAATATCTAAATACCTTTGCGGCGTTTCCTATAATGTCGGGTGAAAAAACAAACGCAATCCTGGCCATAGAGGAATTTGACACAGAACAAAAAGATTTATTCGCTGTTATAGCAAACCAATTTTCCATGGCCTTAGAACGCGCGAGGTTGTATGAGCTGGTGCAGGAGCTTGCCATTACTGACGGGTTAACCGGTGTATTTGTAAGAAGGCACATGCTTCAACGCCTGGACGAAGAGCTTGTAAGAGCGGCCCATTTTAATACGCGAGTATCTCTGCTTATGATAGATATAGATGATTTCAAAAAATACAACGATAAACACGGGCATTTAAAAGGGGATGTCTTGCTGAAAGAAGCAGCTGCTATACTTAAAAATGGCATAAGAGAAATAGATATAATAGGCAGATACGGAGGAGAAGAATTCTGCCTGGTGTTTCCCGATACTGATTCTAAAGGCGCGGAATTTGTCGCAAACAGGTTAAGGGAAAGCGTAAAGAGTATAGATGCAACAATTAGTGTTGGAATATCGGCATATCCGCACGATGCGGGCAACGTATCTCAGCTCATAGAGAGAGCGGATAAGATGCTTTATAAGGCAAAGCAATCCGGTAAAGACAAGGTATGTATATATGAAAAATAAAAAATATATTATAGGCGCTGACATAGGAGCAACTTTCGTTAAAATAGGAGCGGTGGATAAATCAGGAAAAGTTATACGCAGAAGCAGTTTTTCTACCGGTGATTTTCCTTCGAAAAAGGAATTTATCAAGGCCCTATCGGATTGTATTAGCATTATTATAAAAAGCCTTGGCGTTCCAAAGAGCCGGATAACCGGGTTGGGTATCGGCGTGCCTGGCACTGTAGATTATAAAAACGGCATTGTTCATGGCCTTACCAACATAAAAGGATGGAAAGAAGTGCCGCTTAGAAAAATACTGCAGGGAATTTTTAAATTTCCGGTATGTATAGATAACGACGCAAATGCCTTCGCCAAAGGCGAGCTTACCTGGGGCAGCGCGCGTAACACCCGCAATGCAATATGCGTTACGCTTGGCTCTGGTGTCGGCGGCGGAATTATAATAAATGGTGAACTATACCGCGGAAGCAATTATGCCGCCGGCGAAATAGGGCATATGTGCATAGATTTAAAAGGGCAAAAATGCGCCTGCGGAAATACTGGCTGCCTTGAAACATTCGTGGGTAATGCTTATATTGTTAAGCGCGCAGTAAATCTTATAAAAAAAGGCGCAAAAACATCGTTAAAAAGCGCAGCCGCAGGCGATTTGTCGCGCATAACGCCGCAGATGATTACTGAAGCGGCCGTAAAAAACGATAAATTTTCCGTAAAAATATGGGAAGAAACAGGCGTTTATTTAGCAATAGGGTTATCGGGCGCTGTCAATATGATTAACCCGGAAAAAATAATCATAGCCGGAGGCATTTCAAAAGCAGGGAAATTTATTTTCGCGCCTTTAAAAAAAGAACTTAAAAAACGCGCCATGAAGACTCATCTAAAAGTGCTTAAGGTAATGCGGGCCGAGCTTGCGGATGATGCCGGAATTATCGGAGCTGCATCTTTAATTATATAAATATATGCTGTATAATAAAAAATATTTAATAATATCGTTTCTTGTGTGTTCGCTGATTTGCCTTGTGCATTCCGGTATTTTATTTGCGGAAGAGCTTGAAGGGCCAATCGAATGCAACGGTGACGAAATAGAATACCTGGAAGACGAAAAAAAGGTTATAGGAAAAGGCCATGTAATTATTACCTATAAAGACACAGTCCTCACATGTGATAAAGTTACGGTCTCAACGGTGACTAGAGAGGCGCAGGCAGAGGGAAACGTAAAGATAGTCCAGGGTAGTAATTATTTTACCGGAGAATCAATGACATATAACCTGGAAAAAGAGTATGGCACGGTAATGAATTTCAGGGGTTATACAGATCCATGGTATGCCAAAGGCAATGAGGCAAAACGCACCGGCCCGGATGAATTTATAGTCAGCCGGGGTTATGTTACCACCTGCGACCGCGAAAATCCGCATTATAGAATTGCAGCGAGAAAAGTTTTGATATATCCGAATAAAAAAGTAGTCATAAAGGATGCGACTTTCCGGGTGGGGAATGTCCCTCTTTTATGGCTGCCTATTTATGTGCATCCATTGGACGATGACCGCCCGCGCGTTACGGTTATACCCGGAAAAAGCAGCGAGTGGGGAGCGTATCTTTTAACGTCATGGCGCTATAATTTAGATGACAGCAATAAAGGATATGTTCACCTGGATTACAGGGAGAAAAAAGATTTCGCAGGAGGCGTAGATTATCTTTATAATACAAAGACGCTAGGAAGCGGCATTGTAAAAACTTACTATACCAAGGAAAGGTCCTTAAAACGCAAACATATATATACTCCTTCAGATGAAGGCGAGCCGACTACAGAGCAGGAAAAATATCTTGCTCAATGGCGGCATAAATGGGACGCATCCAAGGATACCACGGTAACCGCCGAGTTATATAAATACAAAGATAAGAATTTTCGAAAAGATTATTTTTTCAATGAATATGAAAAAGACAATGATCCGAAATCCTATTTATTGATTACAAAAACTCAGCCCATTTATAATTTAAGCGTACTTACCGAAAAAAGAGCTAACAGGTTCGAGGAGAGGGTTGAGAGACTGCCGGAGATAAGGCTTGAGATTAATAACACCAGAATAGGCGAAAGCAGGTTTTATTATGAAGGAGAATACAGCGGCGTTAACCTGAATAAAAAATACCCAAGCAGCACCGATGATAATCCGGTCGCGGATATTGCCAATCACCACACAAACAGGTATGATACGTATAATAAATTATCTTATGCGGGCAAACTTGGTTTTTTGAATGTTACGCCGTATACCGGATTAAGAGAAACATATTATCAGAGGGGCTTAAACGGAGAAGACTACGGCAGTAATTCTCATGTAAGGGGCGTATTTTATACCGGGGTGGATATAAGCACTAAGTTTTTTAAGGTGTTCAATACTCAATGTTCGCCGCTTGGCATGGAAATAAATAACTTAAGGCACATTATTACCCCGAGCATAAATTACAGTTATATACCACCGCCTACCACTAACAGCAGCAGCTTTTTTCAGTTTGATGAAATAGATTCCATAGCCCGCAACAATACGGTAGGGCTGACGCTGGAAAATAAATTGCAGACTAAGCGCGGAAAACAGCAGACAGCGATTGACCTGGCGCGCCTGGGTATCAGCACAACGTATGGTTTTAAACACAATCCCGGGTCGAAGTTTCTGGATTACACAGGCGTACTTGAATTAAAACCTTATAGTTGGCTGACATTTACCTCCAACACGACCATAGACCCGCATAAACGCTACAATCATGAATGGCTTAAATATATTGGCACGGATGTTGTAGCCAGCGTAAAAGATTTCAGGCTTGGCCTTTCGCATAGTTATGTTCCGGAGCAAAATAATATAGTCGGCCAGGTAGAATGGCGTATAAACCCGCAATGGAAGATAAGGGCGTACGAAAGTTTCGATATAAAAAGCCAGACCGGCAGCAGTAAAAAAATGCACAACCTGAAAGAACAAAGGTATGTAATAACAAAAGACCTGCACTGCTGGGAGGCTGAATTAAATTATAATGTTTACAGAGAAAGAGGAGAAGAGATTTTATTGGTATTCAGAATAAAGGCATTCCCGGAAATTCCGTTTGAATACGGCAAAAATTATCATGAACCGAAGAGGGGCTCTCAGGGTTCTCAAACGGTGAATTAAGCTATCCTGAAAGGAAAAATATAATGGAAAAAATCGCGGTCATAGGCACAGGTTATGTGGGCCTGGTTACCGGAGTCTGTTTTGCTCAGATGGGCAACAAGGTAATCTGCGTCGATAACAACAAAGAAAAGATAGAAATTCTTAAAAGCGGAAAGATCCCGATATACGAGCCGGGCCTGCTTGAAATGGCAAAAAAGAATGCAAAGGCGGGCAGGTTATTTTTTTCAACCGAGATAAAAGACGCCGTTGAATTTGCGAAAGTCATATTTATTGCCGTTGGCACTCCCCCTAAGGAAAATGGCGAGGCGGATTTATCGGCAGTGGAATATGTGTCAAAAGAAATAGCCCGGCACATGAAGTCATATAAGCTGATAGTTGAAAAATCCACGGTTCCTGTTGAAACCGGCAGGTGGGTGGAATATACAATGAATACATTCAACAGGCGCAGAATAAAATTTGATATAGCGTCAAACCCGGAATTTTTAAGGGAGGGTTCTGCTATAAAGGATTTTATGCATCCTGACAGAGTGGTTATCGGCGTTAAAAGTAAAAAGGCGGAGCAGCTGCTGAAAAAGCTGTATAAACCTTTAAAGGCGAGGATAGTCGTAACCGACACAAAAAGCGCCGAAATTATAAAACACGCCTCAAATTCATTTTTGTCCATGAAGATATCTTTTATCAACACAATCTCGCGTATATGCGATGCCTGCGGCGCGGATGTGAAAAAAGTAGCAGAAGGAATGGGGCTTGATAAAAGGATAGGCCCTGCTTTTTTAAATGCCGGTATTGGTTACGGGGGTTTTTGCTTTCCGAAGGATTTATCGGCCTTTATACACATGGCAAAAACATTTAATTACAAGGCCGAGATATTGAATGCAATAGAGAAAGTAAACCATGAACAGCGGATATTCTTTGTCAAAAAAATCAAATCCGCCCTGTGGAATTTAAATAACAAAACCGTCGGAGTGCTGGGGCTGTCATTTAAGCCCAATACCGATGATATAAGGCTGGCTCCGTCTATCGATATAATAAAAATGCTGCAGATGGAAGGGGTTCGCGTCAAGGCGTATGACCCTAAAGCAGCGGAGAACGCGAAAAAGGTTTTACGAAATGTCGAATTTTGTAAAGACGCCTATTCTACGGCAAGAGGAAGCGATTGCCTGGTTATTGTTACGGAATGGCCGGAATTCAAGAATCTTGATTTAAAACGCGTAAAAAAGCTGCTTATCAGGCCGGTTATAGTTGATGGAAGAAATATGTTCGAGCCGGCAGCGATGCGAAAACTCGGATTTGACTATGTATGCATAGGAAGGAAATAAACATGATAAACGGCGTAAAAATAAAAAAACTTAAAATTATTCCGGATAGCAGGGGCAGGCTCATGGAAATATTGCGCTCTGATGATAAAATATTCAAGAAATTCGGCCAGGTGTATATGACTACCGCAAAGCCCGGTGTGGTAAAAGCGTGGCACTGGCATAAATTGCAGACAGATAATTTTACCTGCGTCTTTGGTAAAATGAGGCTTGTTCTTTATGATGCGAGAAAAAATTCACCTACATATAATAAAATCAATGAATTCGAAGTAAGCACGGAAAAGCCGGCATTGATCCAGATACCTCCGCATATCTATCACGGGTTTAAATGTATAGGCACTAAAGAGGCAATAGTCATAAATACGGTTACAAGGCCCTATAACCGCAAACATCCCGATGAGTACCGCCTGGATGCGTTTGATAACGGCATAAATTACGATTGGAGTAAACCATGAGCAGCAAAGTGAAAGGGGTAATACTTGCAGGAGGCCTGGGCACAAGGCTTTATCCGCTGACTTCCATTACAAACAAACACCTTCTGCCTATATATAACAAGCCGATGATATATTATCCTATACAGGCATTGGTAAACGCAGGCATTGAAGATATACTGCTTGTAACAGGAGGTAATAATGCGGGCGATTTCCTGCGGCTTTTAGGCAGCGGAAAGGAATTTGGTTTAAAACATATAGAATATACCTATCAGAAAGGCGAAGGCGGAATAGCGGACGCTTTAAAGCTTGCTGAAGATTTTGCCGATGGTAATAAAATAGTGGTAATCCTGGGAGATAATATCATAGAAAAATCCATAAAAACGTTCGTAGATAAATTCGCCGGACAAAAAGAAGGCGCAAGGATACTGATTAAAAAAGTTCCGGATCCTGAGCGTTTCGGCGTAGTTGAACTAAAACAGGGCAGAATAATAAAAATAACGGAAAAACCAAAAAAACCAAAAACAGATTATATTGTAACAGGCATATATATGTATGATGCGAAGGTGTTTAAAATAATAAAAACATTAAAGCCATCCAAAAGGGGCGAGCTTGAGATTACGGATGTAAACAATGAATACATAAGGCTTAAGCAGATGCATTATGATGTGCTGCTGGGATTCTGGACCGATTCAGGCACTTTTGAATCTTTGCTAAGGGCAAATAACCTTGTGGCGAGAAAAACAAAGGATTAGCTTGTATGAAAATACCGATATTTGATATAAAGGCTCAGACGGCCCCGATAAAAAAATTGATAAACAAGGCTATTGGAAGGGTTATAAATTCAGGGGCCTTTATTTTAGGCGATGAGGTTTCGAAGATAGAACAAAAAATAGCTGCTTACTGCAGAGTAAAATATGCTATTGGCGTATCAAACGGCACTGATGCGATATTACTTTCGCTGAAGGCCTTAGGCATAGAAGAAGGCGACGGCGTAATATGCCCTGCCTTTACATATTATGCTACCGCAGGCGCGATTGCGCGTTCAGGCGCTGTGCCTTTTTTCGCGGACATAGACCCGAGAACGTATAATATTTCAATAGATTCTGCGAAAAATATTTTAAAGCGCGGCAAGAAAATAAAAGCAATTATCCCCGTACATCTATACGGCCAATGCGCGGATATGGATGAAATTATCGCGTTGGCGAAAAAATATAATTTAAAAGTTATAGAAGACGCAGCCCAGGCATTTGGGGCAATTTATAAAGGCCAAAAATCCGGCAGTTTCGGCGATGCGGGGTCAGTAAGCTTTTTTCCTGCAAAAAACCTCGGAGCATTCGGCGACGCAGGTTGCGTGTTGACGAACAAAGCCGCCGTCACGGAAAAAATGCGCATATTGAGAAACCAGGGCGCCAGCCATAAAAATAAATATAAGCATATTATGATAGGCTATAATGCGCGGCTGGACACTATTCAGGCAGCAGTGTTATCGGTTAAACTTGATGTCCTAAATAAGTGGAATAAAAAACGCCGCGATAACGCTGAATATTATAACCGAAAACTTGAAAGTACAAACCTGGTTACTCCGTACGTGCCTTCGTATAATAAGCACATCTACCATCAGTATGTTTTAAGGGCCCGCGGCAAAAAAGAAAAAATAGTTAAACATCTGCTTTTAAAAGGCATAGACGCAAGGACATATTACCCTATACCTTTGCATCTGCAGCCTTGCTTCAAATATTTAGGATATAAAAAAGGCGCGTTCCCGGAATCCGAAAGATGCAGCAGGGAGACATTTGCAATACCCGTATACCCCGAACTTAAAAAGCAGCAGATGGATTATATCGTTAAAACAATCAAGGAGGCGATAGCGTAGCTTGTATGGAAACAATATTAGTGACCGGAGGATATGGTTTTATAGGGTCTAATTTTATAAGGTATATGTTTAAAAAATATAAACATATAAAAATTATCAACCTGGATAAATTAACCTATGCTGGAAATCTTAATAATCTGGCGGATATTGATAATGATAAACGCTACAAATTTATAAAAGGCGACATATGCGACGCTAAATTATTAGACAATATACTGTCGGCCGCCGACCATAAGTTTTTCACTATCGTAAATTTCGCCGCTGAAACACACGTTGACCGGTCCATAAAAAACGCATCCGACTTTGTCAGGACAAATATCGAAGGCGTAAGAACGCTTCTTGAGTCATGCAGAAAACATAAAATAAAGAAAATCCTGCATATATCTACGGATGAAGTGTATGGCGATGTGCAAAAAGGTTTTTCAAAAGAAGGGGGTGCCCTTTTACCGAATTCGCCGTATGCGGCAAGCAAAGCAGCGGCTGATTTATTATGCCTGGCATATTGCCATACTTATAAAATGCCGGTAACGATTACGCGAAGTTCCAATAATTACGGGCCATATCAATATCCGGAGAAAGTAATGCCGCTTTTTATCACTAATTTACTGGAGAAGAAGAAATTGCCGCTTTACGGCGACGGTAAAAATATAAGGGAATGGATATATGTAGAGGACAACTGCAGCGCCATAGACTGTGTGCTTAAGAAAGGCTTATCCGGCGAAATATACAACATAGGCAGCGCTAGCCTTGTGAAAAATCTGGATATGGCAAATGCAGTACTAAAAAGATTCAAACTAAAAAGTAATTTTATAGAATACGTAACTGACAGGCCCGGGCACGACAGAAGGTATGCCTTAAATTCCGGTAAGATAAGAAAACTGGGATGGCGCCCTCAATATAATTTTGAAAAAGCATTGAACATGACCATAGGCTGGTATAAGCATAACAAATGGTGGTGGCAGCCGTTAAAACAAAAAGCGAATATAATAAAATGGTAGGAATATGCCGAAACGCGTAGTTATACTGGGCGCCGGAATAGCCGGATTAAGCGCTGCGTGGGAATTGTCCAAAGAAGGCATTGATGTGGATGTGATAGAATCCCAGCCGTGCGTAGGGGGGCTTTGCCGCAGCATAAGAAAAAATGATTTTATTTTTGACCTGGGCGGGCACAGGTTTGTTACTAAAGATACGGCGATTTTCAATAAAATCGAAGGCTTGCTCGGAAACGATCTGATGGTAAGGCGCAGAAAAAGCGTCATTTATCTTAAAGGCAAATTTTTCGCATATCCTCCGGAATTGTATGACATATTGCGCAAGATGCGCCCCGATATTTCAGCAAGATGCGCCTTTGATTTTTTTATGGTAAAATTCGGCGCCTATTCCGGAATGCAGGATATTTCTTTGAAAAACTGGGTTTTAAAAAGGTTCGGCAGGACCATGTACGATATTTATTTTGGCCCATATTCAAAGAAACTATGGGGCATTGCGCCGGATAAAATATCAGCGGATTGGGCAGGGCAGCGCATTTCTCTGCTTAATATAATGGACGTTGTCCTGCGCCTGTTATCCGGAAGAAATAATTCTCCCAGGACTTACGCGCATAATTTTATTTATCCTAAAAAAGGCATAGGCCAAATAGCGCAGGCCATGGCAGAGGAAATTACTTCCAAAAACGGCAGAATACACTTAAACTCCATAGTAGAAAAAATAATTTTAGACCGGGGCCGCATCAAAAGCATAATTTACCGGCAATCCGGCGTAGAAAAAGAGATATCCGCAGAATTAATTGTTTCTACTATGCCTCTGCCGGAGTTTATGCTAAGCATTGAGCCAAAAATAAGCGGCAGCCAGCTGCATACTGCAAAATCTATGGCTTTCAGAGGCATTAAATTTGTTCATATAACGCTGGATAAAGAAAAAATTACCGATAATACATGGATATATGTTCCGGAAGGAAAATATATATTTTTCAGGATACAGGACAGGAGAAACTGGAGCCCTTATGTTGTGCCCGAAGGGAAAAATGCCCTTACTTTGGAAATAGCATGCAATAAAGGCGATGATATATGGAATATGAATGATAACGCTTTGCTTAAGCGCTGCGTAAGCGGCCTGGAAAACATGGGGCTCATACGCCGTAAGGATATTTCAGGGTATTTTACGGAGAGCGCAGAACACGCTTATCCTGTATATTCACTTGGCTATAAAGAAAATGTTCAGCAAGCGTATGATTTTTTATCCGGAATAAAAAATCTTATATCCATAGGCAGGCAGGGCCTTTACAGATATAACAATATGGACCATTCCATAAAAATGGGTTTATTGGCAGCTGATAACATTTTGCACGATAATTGTGAACGCGATATATTCAGCGTGGCTACGGAAGATGTTATATTTGACTGGCAGCATTCAGGCTGTTGTGAAAGGGTATCAGGCAGATGAAAATACTTATAACCGGTTCATCCGGAATGCTGGGACAGGCATTATGCAGGGAACTTGCAGCAGGGCATGAGGTTATAGGGCTTGATATCGGAATATTTAAAATATTATCGAACATAGGCCGAGTAGATTTTTTTTTGGCAGATATTACCGATGCAAAGTTCATTATCGGTAAAATTATAGAGCGTCATCCGGACATTATTATTCATTGCGCTGCTTATACCAATGTTGACAGTGCTGAAAAAGAAAGAACAGCGGCTAATTTGATTAATGCAGAAGGCACAAAAAGTGTTGCTGCTGCAGCAAGACAAATAAATGCGTTTTTGATTTATATCAGCACTGATTATGTGTTCGACGGCAAAAAAGATTCGCCGTATAACGAAAACGATAAACCGAATCCTGTGGGTTATTATGGAGAAACTAAATTAAAAGGCGAGATCGCTGTCAAAAACATACTTGATGAGTATTTGATTATAAGGACCAGCTGGCTTTACGGCAAAGGCGGCAGGAATTTTATAGGCGCGATACTAGATAAAGCAAAAACAGAAAAGACCATTAAAGTTGTGAATGACCAGATCGGCTCTCCGACATATGCTGATGATTTAGCGAAAGCTATATCTTACATTATAGGCCATAGGCTATTGACCGTTGACTATCGGCTTGTTCATATTACAAATTCATGTTCATGCTCGTGGTATGAGTTCGCGAAAGAAATAATAAATACAGCAGGAATAAAAGGCGTAAACGTTGTGCCGATATTATCGCAGGAATTAAACAGGCCTGCGAAGCGCCCAAAGATGTCTGTGCTTGATAATGGGCTCTTTCGTAAAATATATGGCAGGGGCCTGCCGCACTGGAAAGACGCTTTAAAAAGATACTTAAAACAATAGGGGAGGAGCAATGAAAGTTCTTATTACGGGAATAGCAGGCTTTGTCGGCAGCCATTTTACGGAATTTTTTCTAAAACGTAAAAATATCCAGGTATATGGCATAGAGCGCTGGAAGGCAAGTACGGAAAATATAGAGCATCTTAAAGATAAAATAGATCTTTATGACGAATGCGATATAAACGATATCGTGTCAATGCGTGATATTCTAAAAAAAACCACCCCGGATTACATAATACACCTGGCAGCGCAGTCTTTTGTGCCGACTTCATGGACCGCTCCGGCAGAAACCATAAAGACCAACATAATAGGAGAGGTTAATCTTTTTGAGGCGCTTCGAAGCCTTAAACTAAATCCCAGAATCATAGTGGCAGGTTCCTCCGAAGAATATGGTTTTGTAAAAAAAGAAGAACTGCCGATAAGGGAGACTAACCCCTTAAGGCCTTTAAGCCCGTACGCTGTATCGAAAATAGGCCAGGATTTTTTGGGATATCAGTATTATAAAAGTTACGGCATGAACATAATAAGGACAAGGGCATTTAACCATACCGGGCCGCGCAGAGGAGAAAGCTTTGTAACATCTAATTTCGCAAAACAAATCGCTATGATAGAAAAAGGAAAGCAGAAACCGGTAATACTTGTAGGCAGCCTAAGCGCGAAAAGAGATTTTACCGACGTGCGGGATATGGTCAAGGCATACTGGGCGATAATGCAAAAAGGCGTTCCCGGAGAAGTGTATAACATATGTTCCGGCAGGACTTACGCCGTGCAGGAAGTCCTGGATATGCTTTTGTCTTTTACGAAAAAGCGCGTCACAGTAAAAAAAGACCCTGCAAGGATGCGCCCAAGCGACGTGCCGGTGCTGTTAGGCGATTGCACAAAGATGAAAAAGATTACAGGATGGGAACCGGAGATACCGTTTAAAAAGACTCTTGAGGACTTGCTTGATTATTGGCGTAGGAAACTTTAAATACAATTTGCCGGAGGATAACGAAATGGGCAATGCGGAAAAGCTAAGGCAGCTGATAAATTCCAAAAAATCCAGAATTACGGTTATAGGCCTGGGCTATGTGGGGCTGCCGATAGCGCTGGCATTTATAAAAAAAGGCTTTTTTGTGTATGGGCTGGATAATAATACGCGCAGAATAGATAATCTGAAAAAAGGCGTATCCTATATAACGGATATACCCGACAAAGATATAAGTGTGTCCTTAAAAACAGGCAGGTTTATTCCGACATCAAAAGAGGATATTTTAAAGTTCTCCGATGTGGTTATTATATGTGTTCCGACGCCGTTACGTAAAACCAAATTACCGGATGTTTCTTATATCGTGGATGCCACAAGGCATGTCGCCGGTTACCTTCACCCGGGGCAGTTAGTTATACTTGAGAGCACTACATATCCAGGCACTACAAGGGATGTGATGCAGCCTATTCTGGAAAGGAAAAAACTTAAAGAAGGCAGGGATTTTTTTCTTGCGTTTTCTCCTGAAAGGATAGACCCGGGCAACAAAAAATATACCCTGGAAAATATACCCAAAGTAGTAGGAGGCGTGTCGGAAGTTTCTGGAACCCTTACAGGGCTTTTGTATTCAAAAATAATCAGGCAGATACACAAGGTTTCGACTGTCGAAGCAGCAGAAGTCGTAAAATTGCTTGAGAATACTTTCAGAATAGTTAATCTTGGCCTGATAAATGAATTCGCGATACTGTGCGATAAGTTGAAAATAAATGTATGGGAAGTGGTTGAAGCGGCAAAGACAAAGCCGTTTGGTTTTATGCCGTTTTACCCGGGCCCGGGCATAGGCGGGCATTGTATCCCGGTTGACCCGTTGTATCTTTCATGGAAGGCAAAGAAAATAGGTTTTAAAACCAGGATGATAGACCTGGCATCCAGGATAAACTTATTCAGGCCGTATTATACAGCCCAAAAAGCGCAGAAGGTATTGCGCGCAGAATGCATAAACATATCCAGGGCAAAAGTGCTGATATTGGGCGTTACTTATAAAAAGGATGTAAAAGACCTTCGGGAATCACCCGCGCTGGAAATAATAAATATCCTGCAGGAAAAGAAAGCAATTGTAGATTACTACGATCCTTATATACCATACCTTAAGATAAACAGTATAAACTTAAAATCCATAAAATTAAATGCCGCCAACTTGAAAAAGTATAATTTGGTAATTCTTGTAACGGATCATTCAGGCTTTAATTACAAATTCATATCTGAACACGCATCCATGGTACTCGACACCAGAAACGCGTTCGGCAGTCGCAGAATCAGGCAAAGCAGTATTATCAGCCTATAATAAGGAGGCGTATGGCGTTGTATCTTGTGACGGGAGGAGCCGGTTTTATAGGCTCCAATATCATCGAGGAACTGTTAAAACGCGGCGAGGATGTTCGCGTGCTGGACAATTTCATAACAAGTTCGCGTGAAAGCCTAGAATCTATTTCGAAGCGCGCACGGCATCATGCGCAATACAGGCTTATAGAGGGCGATATACGCTCAAAAAGCGATGTAAAAAAAGCCTTGAAAGATGTGGATTATGTGCTGCATCAGGCAGCGCTTCGTTCTGTGCCGAAATCTGTGGATAATCCGTTTTTGACCAATGATATAAATGTTAATGGCACGCTTAATCTTCTGTATGAAGCGAAAAAAGCTAAGGTAAAGAGGCTGGTTTACGCATCCAGCTCTTCCGCATACGGCAACACTGATAAATTTCCACAAAAAGAAAATCTTACTCCGCGCCCTATCTCGCCTTATGGAGTGTCGAAACTTGCTGCTGAAAATTATTGCACGGCGTTCTCGGATACTTTTGGGCTTGAGACAGTATCGCTGCGTTATTTTAATGTATTCGGGCCCAGGCAAAATCCGGAAAGCAAATATTCGACCTGTATACCGGCATTTATATCCAGGATGATAAATAATAAGCCGCCTATCATAGAATGGGACGGAAAACAATCCCGCGACTTCACATATGTTTTAAATGTGGTGCACGCTAACCTTAAGGCCGCAGTTACAAAAGGTATAAGCGGCAGCGTATTCAATATAGGCTGCGGCAGCAGCATATCTGTCCTGGAGATAGTAAATATATTAAGCGAGATATTGGGTAAAGATTTAAAACCCGAATATGCGCCAAAAAGGCAGGGAGATACGCGTAAGACCTACGCTGATATAACAAAAATGGTTAAGATACTTGGCATTAAGCCGAAGGTGCGGCTTAAAGAAGGGCTTGAGAAAACAGTGAGCTGGTTTAAGGAGGTATGAATTTGAAAGTACTAATAACAGGCGGTGCCGGATTTATAGGCTCGCATTTATGCGATTTTTTGATAAAAAAAGGTAATTATGTTATTTGTATGGATAACCTTATTACCGGGAAAAAAGACAACATAAAGCATCTTTTGAAAAATAAGCATTTTAAATTCATAAAACATGATGTAGCCGAACATATAAGATTAAAAGAAAAAGTAAACTATGTCCTGCATTTTGCTTCCCCGGCCTCCCCCATAGATTACCTCAAGTACCCTATAAAAACGCTTAAAGTCGGCTCTTTAGGCACCCACAATGCGCTGGGTGTGGCAAAAAAATGCAAAGCTAAATTTTTACTTGCGTCCACATCTGAGGTTTATGGCGACCCCCTGGTAAACCCGCAGCCTGAAAGTTACTGGGGAAACGTAAACTGTACCGGCCCGCGAGGCGTATATGACGAAGCAAAACGTTTTGCGGAGGCAATAACCCTGGCATACCACAGAACACACGGCATAAATACGAAAATAGTGCGTATATTCAATACGTACGGCCCGAGGATGAGAAAGCATGACGGCAGGGTAATACCGGCTTTTATAGACCAGGCATTGAACAATAAGCCCATTACAGTTTACGGAGACGGCTTGCAGACAAGAAGTTTCTGCTATGTGTCGGATATGATAAATGGTATTTATAAACTTATGAATTCGCGGTTTAATGACCCTGTAAATATCGGCAACCCCAATGAAATGACTGTGCTGGAACTGGCGAAAAGAATAATAAAACTGACAAGATCAAAAAGTAAAGTAATATATAAACCTCTGCCCGCGGATGACCCGAAAGTCAGAAAGCCGGATATTGCGAAAGCAAAGGTAGAGCTTAAATGGCAGCCGGAAATAAACCTGCAAACAGGCCTTACGAAAACAATAGGATGGTTTAGTGATTAATTTGCCATATAGAAAAGATTTAGAACATGATTTGTCCGGCAAACAAATTATGATTACAGGCGGACTTGGCATGCTTGGCAGCACACTGGCCCATGAACTTGTAAGGTATAATGCAAAAGTGACCATAGTAGACGCATGCATAGAACCTTACGGCGCTAATATATTCAACGTCCAGGACATAAGAACCTTAGTTGATGTAAATGTTGTAGATATACGCGATAGAGAAGCCATGAAATTTTTAGTCAAAGACAAAGATATAATTTTTAATTTTGCAGCACAGGTTAGCCATAATGATAGCATAAATGATCCTTTTTTCGATGCGGATATTAATTATATTGGGCACTTGAATATGCTTGAAAGCATAAGAAAGTATAATCCGCGCGCGAAAATACTTTTTTCAGGTTCCCGTTTACAATTTGGCCAGATTGAAAAAACGCCGGTAAATGAAACGTGTCCCTTAAGGCCCAAGACTCCTTACGCGCTTAATAAAACCGCAGCGGAGAATATGTACGCATATTATTATGCAGTTCATGGTATTCCCTGCGTTATTTTTAGAATATCAAATTCCTATGGAATACGTTGCCAGATGAAGCATTCTAAATATTCCATAGTTAATTATTTTATAAGGCAGGCCATGGAAGATAAGGATCTTGTTGTCTTTGGAGACGGAGAACAAATACGCGATTATATCTACGTTATGGATTTAGTTGAAGCATTTCTGCTTGCCGCGGCTAATAATAAAGTAAACGGTGAAACCTTTAATGTCGGCAGCGGCGTAGGGTCTAAATTCAAAGATATGGTAAAGAGTGTCGTTGATATTGTTGGAAAAGGCAAGATAAAGCATGTTCCGTGGCCGGAAAATTATTTAAATGTTGAAACGGGAAACTATATTGCTGACATATCAAAAATACGCAAATTGCTAAATTGGAGCCCAAGATCAAATTTATCGGAAGGTATCAGGGGCACTTATGAATATTACCAAAGATACAAAGAGTATTATTTTAAAGATATGGCATGAGTAAAAAAGCCGCGAATTTATGTTTATTTATTCTGGTTCTTTTTGTGGTATGCCCGGTTCTATGCGAGCTGTTTATACGCGCCGGAATATTTTTTAATGTAAAAAGTTTTAGAAACCCCGCCTTATACGCGGATTGTTATTCCGATGACAACTACTGGAAACTGCAGCATACGTGGCAGGGGCAATGGAAATTTCCGGGCAAGGACCTGATAGACCCTATTTTAGGGTGGATACCGAAACCCGGCAAGAATAACTCTCTGGGCATAATAATTGACCCTGCGCGCAGCATAAATTTTCTTGGTAAAACAGTTTTATGTTATGGCGATTCTTTTATCGCGGGTAATACAGAGATAAAAGACAGGATACCGCAAAAGCTGCAGGAGCTTTTGCCTGATTGCAATGTGTATAATCTCGGCGTAGGCGGTTACGGGCTTGATCAGATATTTCTTCGTTTCAAAAACACGCACGCCTATTTCAGGCAGCCCGTAGTTGTGATTGGTATTCTCACGACTGATTTAGACCGCAGCATATTAACCATACGCACAGGACCTAAGCCGTATTTTACGATAAAAGAAGGCATGCTGGTTCTTAAGGGTATTCCTGTTGCCCAAGACCCTGAAGCATGGCTTAAAAATCATCCGCCGCGCATAAAGAGTTATTTTTTCGCTTTTATAAACAGGCTGCGGTGGATAATCAGGGCTAAGGGCAATAAGAGAGAGTTTATATATCTGCAGGGGCTGGCGTATAAGCAAAAACAGAAAAAGGAAATTAACAGGCTTATTTTAAAGTCTATCGCGAAAGAAGCAAGGAAAAACAATCTAAAGCTTTTATTTGTTATCTTTTATGATGCCGAAGAACTTCACAAAAATGACTGGAGAAGCGTTTTTCTGAAAGAGGAATTTACGGGATTAAGAACCGATTTTTTGGATATAAAAGATGTGCTGTTGAAAGATTCCATGAATACTTCAAGCAGCACAAGCAGTTATTATCTGGAAGAAGGGCATTTAAATGAAAAGGGCAACAGGGTTGTTGCCCG
>JAFGKX010000014.1 GCA_016928375.1 Candidatus Omnitrophota bacterium
CAATGAGGATTTGCAGTTATTAAATATACGAAAAGGCATAACCGATAAAGATAAAGAAGAGCCCCACGCCACAAAAAATATCCCGGATATGATTAAATACATCAAAAGCTTGATTGAAAAAAATTATGCTTATGTTACGAATACAGGTGTGTATTTCAGCGTACGAGCTTTTAAAGACTACGGAAAATTATCCGGCCAAAGCCCGGAGCAGATGCAAAGCGGCGCCAGAAAAGAGCCTGATGAGACAAAAAAAGACCCTCTCGATTTCGCGTTATGGAAAACATCCAAGCCTAATGAGCCGTCATGGGAAAGCCCGTGGGGAGCAGGCAGGCCGGGCTGGCATATAGAATGCTCTGTAATGAGCCAGAAATTTTTAAAATGCAAAACTTTGGATATTCACGCCGGCGGAAGAGACCTGATTTTCCCGCATCATGAAAACGAAACAGCTCAGGCAGAGGCTCTAACAGGGAAGCTATTCGCAAGTTACTGGATACATCACGGTTTATTAACGATAAACGGACAAAAGATGGCAAAGTCTTTGGGGAATTTCATCACGATAAAAACAGCGCTGAAAGATTTGCCTAAAGCTAATGCCGCGGATATACTGAAAGATTTTTTTATATGCGCGCATTATTCAAGCCCCGTAGATTATTCAGCGGAAAAAATAGCTGATTCGAAAGAGGCGATGTGGGGCCTGTTGGAGACGCTTGAAAGATCCGATATGCAGATTAATCTATCAGGCAAAGATGCCCCGGAGGCAGTTTCTGAGTTCGGTTACATAAATAAATGGAAAACGGAATTTCAATCCGCTATGGATGATGATTTCAATACGCCGCAGGCGCGCGCGATAATATTTGAACTTAAAAGGTACTGCAATCTTCTTCTGGATAAGAAAGAACAGGCTCCCGAAGCAAAAAAAGCAATACAATACGCCCATGATGCTATTTATGAACTGGGCAGGATTCTGGGATTTTCGTTTAATAAAATAGACAGCCATGATTTGAAATGGAGTAGTTCAAAAAAGGATTTATCTATAAGCGAAGAAGAAATTGCCGAAAAGATAAAACAACGAAACGATTGTAGAAAAAATAAGAAATATAAAGATGCGGATGAAATAAGGAAAGGGCTAGAAACACGCGGCATTGCGCTGGACGATGGCTTAGAGGGTACAACATGGCGTCCGATTTGAAAAAAGGCATATTTATAACATTTGAAGGCCCCGAAGGAAGCGGTAAATCCACTCAATCAAAGCTGCTTTATAATTTTTTAAAAAATAAAGGTTATAATGTTGTTTATTTCAGAGAGCCCGGCACTACAAAACTCGGCGAGCGCGTAAGAGATGTGCTGCTCCATTCTAAGGCTGTGAAAATTTCCCCCAGGGCGGAAGCGCTGCTTTATTTTTGCGCAAGGGCGCAGCTGGTTTTTGAAAAAATATCGCCCGCGCTTTCAAGCGGTAAAATAGTTATATGCGACAGGTTCACCGACGCAACGCTGGCGTACCAGGGTTTTGGCTTAGGCATGGACATGAAAGAACTTGCGCGCCTTAATGATTTTGCCACAGAGAAAATTCATCCGGACATTACTTTTTTACTGGATGTCGATACAAAAACAGGCTTGTCACGTTCCAAAAAAACAAAGGGGTTTAAGGACAGAATAGAAAAAAGGGCATTTTGTTTTCACAAGCGCGTAAGAACGGGTTATCTGAAAATTGCGAAAAATGAACCGGCAAGGATAAAAATTTTCTCATCCTGCGCCGGATCTGTTGATGAAATACACTACCTTATAAGAAAGGCCGTATTGGATGCTGTCACAAGATATACTTGATGGAATAATAAAATCCGGCAATCCTGCCCATGCCTATTTATTTTTAGGCCCGGATAAAGATATGATGCTTAAATGCGCGTTTTGGTTTGCCAAGGCGTTAAATTGCGAGAATATATCCAATAAAGCTTTACCCTGCAACGACTGTGTTTCCTGCGGAAAAATAGAGCGCTTTAATCATCCGGATATCAAATGCATATCAGCAGGCGAAGGCTCCAGGCAAATTAAGATAGGCGACATAAGGGCTGTAATAAACGATGCTTATTTAAAACCCATAGAGGCGAAGAAAAAAGTATATATCATAAACGATGCAGGCCTGATGAACGAAGAAGCATCCAATTGCCTGCTTAAGACACTGGAGGAGCCGCCAAATAACGTCGTTATCATACTTATCAGCGCCAACATGGGTTCTTTATTCGCTACTATAATTTCGCGCTGCCAGGTTATAAAATTTGCGCAAGGCATTAACCCCGATATCAACGAAACCGAAAAAGGCCTTATAGAAGAATTTTTAAATGCAGCGGACGCATTTTGCACAGAGGGCCTTGAGTTTGTAAAAAGGCCTAAACAGGAGCAATTTAGGGTGCTGGATTTATTGCTGCTGCATTACAGAAGGGTGCTTATATCGCAGAATACGGACACTTCGGCTCAAAACATTCTTGTCCTGATGAAACAACTGCTGCGGGCAAAGGAACTGCTGCATGCCAATGTAAATTCCAAGTTAGTCGCAGCTCATATATTGGATGGCATAACAAGCTCAAAAATCTAAAAGGAAAAATTTATGATAAGAACAATACAGCTAAGGCAGAGAGAATTCGGCAAAATAGAATCGTATGACCTGGGGGATTTTAAGGCCCGCATCGGAGAATACGTAATAGTGGAA
>JAFGKX010000139.1 GCA_016928375.1 Candidatus Omnitrophota bacterium
ATAAATATTTTAAAATACCGGGGAGCTGTCCTGCCTGATTGATAGTTACCGGAACAAAGCCGCTTGCTTTAAGGCGCGTAGCCGCAGAATCTATATTTTCAGCTTCTATATCGCCGGAAATAAGCCTTCCTGTCTTATCTCTTACTTTGTATATAAATGTAGGCATTTTTATCCTTTTGTTAATTTTATCACAAAAAATTATTTATATAAAGCCAAATTATCGATATACATATATGTCCACGGCGCCGGAAGCAGTGCCCCCTGAGCCGTCATCCAGATCGACTGTTATGGTAACTATGCCGGTTCTATTGCTGGCAGTATATGTTAAAACTACATTATACGGAACATTAGAGCTGCCGCTTGTCCGGCTGAGAGAACCCGTTGTGGCAGCAGCGGCCCAGCTTACTCTGCCGCCGTCGCCGTCATTTACGCTAAATGTTATAGTCGACCGCCCTCTTCTTGGTATCATGGCAGGGGATGCGCTTGGCACGGCAGTAAAATAAGGGCTTTGATTAAACCGGAATATTTTTACGGATGAAGCCAGCATTATCGCGCCTTCCCAGTTGTTAATACTGCCTGCGCCTGATGTTACCGATAAATCGATTCCTATCCGCTGCACTTGGGAAGCATCCGTAGTAGCAGCGTCTAAACCGTTATAAAAATTAAACAACGCGTTATTTTGCCCTGCGACATTTATGCCGCTGCCTGTATAGTATGGTATTGCCTCTTCTGCGCCTGAATCTATTGTCCGCGTTAATTTATTATTAAGAATCCTATAACGCACCTGATGTTTGTCGGAATTTATGAAAGTTATATCATTCGGGGCTACGGAAATAATAGGCCACGCAAAACGTAAGCCCCTCGCCCTGTCATCACCTTCTATTATAAGGTCCATTGCCGTGTCTGCTACCTGGACTACATTCATCTGATCCGGTAAATATATGGAATGCCGCATGAAATGCGCGATAATTCCGACTGACACAACAGAAACAATTGCGATTATTACCATAACCGTAATAAGTTCTATTATCGTAAATGCAGCGGTTTTCTTAATTGACATTTCTTGCCCTTTGCACTATGACCGTTGTTATTAACTGCTGCGCGTTCCCTAGGCGCCCTGCCGGATATACTTCTACTTTTATTTCTTTTGCGCTCTCAGTTGTAGTGGCGCTGCCGGCAATATAAGCAATGCTTCTTCTTAAATCATAATTATACCCGCGGTAATTTGGCAGCGAAAAAATTCCTGTTGTCAGATATTCGGTTGCCGGCGGGGTGTAATCGTAAGGCAGATTATTAGTTCTTTCTATTTCCATCCTTGCAAGATTAAGCGCCATTACCATATCCTCGGATTTAAAAGCGCCCTTCACTGCTTCTATCAGAAACAAAGATGAAGGAATGACTATTATCGCTACCAGCAATATGGTCATTATAAGCTCAATCAGGGTAAAGGCGTTTTTTCTGCGTATATTATCAATCAATATATTTTACCTCTGTTAACCTTTGGGTTGTCATGTTATATGTTCCCTGCAGCCTTTTCTGTATTATGCCTGCGCCGCTTTTAGGGCAATATCCCGTGCTTGTTATGATAATGTTCGGCAATGCCCTTGTTGTAGTCCAGCTGAATCCTCTGTCGGGGTATGAATCGTAAGTTCCGGATAATCTGCCGTTTCGCCTGTACCTATATATTGCGTATGATCCGCCTGCCTGCGCCATATAGTATGCGTTTATCTCGTTTTCCCTGGCCGAGGCGAGGCGCAAGCGTTCTATAATAAAGACAGTCAGAGACATCGTGGTAATTGCGATAAAACTCATCAGTAGTATAACCGCTATCAGGGCAAATCCTGTTTTTCTAAAATTTGCAGTAGGCACTTGTTTATCTCCCAAAAATCATTTTTACGGCTATTAGCATCAAAAATATGCCGAATATTTTTTTTAGCATCTGATCGGGTACCGGCGCTACCAGCACTGCGCCCAATAAGGCGCCGATAAAAAAACCGGCGCATATTAAGGCAGCTGCTTTGATATTCACGTTTCCTGCCTGATAATATTTGATCGCTGCCAGAAGCGCGATAGGCGGCACCATCATGGCAAGCGTTGTTCCCTGCGCCTGATGCTGCGTAAACCCTGCCAGGAAAACTAAAGCAGGCACAACAATAGTCCCCCCGCCTATGCCTAAAAACCCGCTCGCTACGCCAGCCATTAACCCCAATACCGGATAAAAATAAATACTCATAACACCTCAACTCCTTCTTCTATCTCCCATTTAGTATAAACGTTTTCCGGAAGCTCCTCGATAAACATAGAAGGCCTTGCTATTACGATGCCGTAGTTATAATCATACCTTGTCATAGGATGCAGCATATATAAGTAGTCTTTTGCCCTTGTAATAGCAACATAGAAAAGGCGCCTCTCCTCCTCCATGTGCCTTAAACTTTCTTTTGATTTTGCGTGCGGAAACTGATTATCGATAAGCCCTATCAGTATAACCGCGTCCCATTCCAGGCCTTTTGCCTGATGAATGGTAGAAAGCACCAGGTAATCGCCCGCGTCTTTTGCGGTATTTAGCACGGTTTCGCCTTTGAATGTTTCCCCCAGGCTTGTGTCCGCCAGGAATTTTTTTAAGTCATTATATGTGTGCGCGAAATTGACAAGTTCTTTTAAATCATCAAGCCTGTCTTTGTAATTATCGAAACGCGAGGCGCAATATTTTTCATAGCCGCCTTTTATTATAGACTCAAGCATCCTGTCCAGATTGCCGCTTTCGCCCTCTTTTGTGATGTCGGCGATTATGCGCCTGAAATGCTCAAAACCGCGCCTGGTCCTGTTTTTCAAAAATCCCCAGTATTTTTCGTTGAATATATCTTTTAATGAGGCGCATTTTTCCGTGTAGTTTTTAAAAATCTTCAGGGAAAACCCCGCGCCTATGCCCTCTTCCGTAGAAAGCGCCCTTATCCACGCTATTTCATCAAAAGGGTTTTGCGCTATTTTTAAATATGCCAACACATCTTTTATGTGCGCCTGCTCGAAAAATTTCATTCCGCCGCGCATAACATAGGGGATGCCTTTTTTTAATAGTTCCATTTCCAGTTCCGCAGACTGGTAATGCGCCCTGAACAGCACTGCTATTTTTTTAAGGTCGTACCCTTCGTCATTGAGTTCAGTGATCTTCTGTATCACGAACATGGCCTGTTGGCGCGGGTCTCTTAGGTTTATCAGGGCAGGCTTTTCTCCGACGTCTTTTACGCTGTGGAGGTGTTTTTCGTACTGCCTGCTGTTATAAGATATCGACTCATTCGCTAAATCCAGTATGCTCTGATTGGAGCGGTAGTTTGTTTCAAGCCGGAAAATTTTCGCGCCGGTAAATTGTTTCGGAAAATTCAGTATATTTTCTATTGCCGCGCCCCTGAATGCGTATATGCTCTGGGCATCGTCGCCTACTACAAGTATGTTGCCGTGCCTTTCTGATAAAAGCGTTATTATTTCGGATTGCAGAATGTTTGTGTCCTGGTATTCATCCACAAGTATGTGCTGAAATTGCGCGGATAATTTATCCCGCACTATCTGCGACTGCGTAATAAGCCTTAAAGTTTCCGTTAAAAGATCGTCGTAATCCAGGTTTGATGAACCCGCCTTTTTCTTTGTGTAAAGCGAATAAACTGCGTTTATTGTATCCGCAATCTGCAGAAATTCCGGGTAATGTTTATCCAGCGTGTCGGAGATATCACTTTTGGTGTTTCTGGAGTAACTCATTATGGATTGTATAACCCTGGGCGCGGGAAAAAATTTATCCTTTGTATTTATGTTGAGTTCCCTTAGGCAGGATTTTATCATCGTAAGCGAATCTTCTTCATCCATTATATTAAAACCCGGCTTTATTCCGATATGTTTTCCGTACATACGCAATAAACGGTTTCCGATATGGTGAAATGTGCCGCACCACAAGCCTTCGAAGTTTTTCTTAAGAAGCATCTCCACTCTTTCTCTCATCTGATGAGACGCCTTGTTCGTAAATGTAGTCAGCAGTATATTGTGCGGATCTATGCCTCTTTCAAGCAGGTAAGCGACCCTGTAAATAAGGGTTCTTGTTTTCCCGCTGCCTGCGCCTGCCAGTACAAGGCACGGGCCATCGGCATTTTTCACTACCTCAAGCTGTTCGGGATTCAGGTGCTTTGCGTAATCTATATTCTCGCAAGGCACCTGCCTTTGGATTTTCAGGATATATTTCTGCATTTTACTCTATTATATCCTTTAATTTCAGCATATCGTCTATAACGTAATCCGGTTTTGCGGCAATTACCTCTTCTATGCTTCCTATGCCGCCGTATGTCACAGCGCAGGTTAAAATGCCCGCTGCTTTTCCTGCCTGTATATCAACAGCCATGTCGCCCACTATGATAGAGCCGTCCCGGGCTTTTAAGTGCTTTTTTATCATGTTGTTAAGCGGGCAGGCCGAAGGTTTTCTGCAGGCAGGGTCATCGCCGCCTATTACTTCTTCGAAATGATGCGCTATTCCGAGGCTCTTAAGCAAAAGCTCGCAAAGGTGTTTCTGCCTGTTCGATAAAAGTATTTTTCTTTTTTTTGTGAAGTATTCTAGCGTTTCTTTAACATGCGCAAAAAGCCGGACATTATCCGATATGTGTTCGGCCGTATACTTTAATATTATTTTCTCAGCTTCGTGAAATTTGTGTATATGCGCTTCGCCGAGAGATTTTATTATTAGATGATCCGCGCCTACGCCTATATACCTTACTATTTCATCGGCGGGCCTTGCCGGGGCGCCAAGAGTTTTTAAGGTATAGTTTACGGACGCAACTATGTTGGCTTTTGTATCAGCCAGGGTTCCGTCCAAATCAAAAAATATAAGCTCTACTCTGTGTTTCATATTAAATATGGATTATAGCACAAATTATAATGCAAATCATCATCTTTTACCTGACGCAAACTTCTCTCATGCCCCTTACGGAATTACATATAAAAACTTTATCCGCATTAATAATATCTTTCCTGAACATCGCTTTTTCCCTTATCGGAATTTTATCGCTTTTTATAATATATTGCCTGTATACGCCGTTTAATAACCCGCAATTTAAAGGCGGCGTGTAGTAGGTTTCGTTCTTTTTTATAATAATATTGGATATAGCGCCTTCTGTTGCCTGGTTTTTTTCATTTAAAAATACCACATCCGTAAACCCTTTTTTTGAATATTTTTTATATTCGCTGTCATAAAGCAGGCGGCGAGTGGTCTTATGGTATAAAAATATATCGCTGCTTTTTGTTTTTATTTTTGAGAATATTATTTTACCTGCATTCTCGCGCCGCGCGCTTAATGCGGATGAGGCAATGCGCACCCTGCCTTCTTTATCCAACAGGAGCCTTACTTTGTATCTTTTATTTTTGCTGAATTTTCTGCTGTGCTGTTTGAGAGATTCTAAAATTAATTTTTTTGAATATTTAAAATTAAAATATTGCGCGGATTCCTCAAGCCGTTTCATATGAAGATTAAGCAAAAATAATTTATTTCTCTCCCAGGCAATGGTCTCTATTAGTTCAAATCGCGGATATTGCCTGGAAAAAAACTGCGCCTTTAATTTACATTCACTCAATTCTTGCGCCGGGTTCGATGAAATAGTAACGCCGCCGCCTACGCCCAGTTCGCCTTGTTTTTTATGTTCATCTATAAGCAGCGTGCGTATCGCTATGTTAAATGCAGCCTTATGGGCGGGTGATATATAACCTATCGCGCCTGTGTATATATTACGCGGTTTTTTTTCCAGTTCATTTATTATCTGCATAGTCCTTATTTTCGGCGCGCCGGTAACGGATGCGGACGGAAACAATGCCTTAAATATACCATACCAGTTTACTTCGGGCTTTAAGCGCGATTCCACGGTAGATGTCATCTGAAACAGGGTATTGTATTTTTCTATCTCGAACAATTTCGTTGTTTTGACACTGCCTGTTTTTGAAATCCTGCCAAGGTCATTTCTTATCATATCTACTATCATAAGGTTTTCAGCCCTGTTTTTGGCGCAGCCTTTAAGCTGCCTGTCTTTTGCGCGGTCTTCGTATATATTTTTGCCTCTTTCCATCGTGCCTTTCATGGGCTTCATTCTTATTAAGCTGCCCTTTCTTTCCAGGAAAAGTTCAGGAGATATAGATATGATTTTTTTATTGTCGAAACTTATCAACGCAGCATAGGAAACAGGATGTTCTTTGCTTAATTTAAAAAACAAAGAATAAGCGCAGCCTCTAAAATCAAATTTATATTTGAAAGTATGGTTAACCTGGTAGGTATCGCCTTTTCTGATATGTTCTTTTATTTTATCGATATCTCGCAGATACGTTTTTTCGCTTTTGTCAGCACGCTGATTAAATGGGGCCCCTGCCGAAGGCAGGGGCGCTTTCGGCGGAAATTCCCCTTTATATATCCTATTATATACTCCGAATCGTAAAAGCGGGATATCGGCAGATTTTATTTTTGGCAACCTCTCTTCAAACCCAGCAGCTGCCTCATAACTTATATAGCCGGCAATATAATATCCGTCTGAAAGGCTCTTTTCTATCTGCCTGAAACAATTCTCAACGCTGTTAAAATCATGCGTGAAAATTATCTTTATCGGATTTAAAAAGAGAAGCCCGTTCCATAATAGAACAAACTCCTTGTTGCGCAAAATCCCGTCGTATTTCATAGCGAGATAAATATATCACATATTATTAAAAGGCGCAATGAAAAGTAGGTATATTTTTATTGCCTTTAGGATGAAATTCTATATAATAAAAATGATGCATAAAGGAAGTCCCTCGCTATTATCAAATGCTCGGGACAATTTTAACTTCATTAAAATTGGGGGTAGCCATGGATGTATTTGAAGCGATAAAACAAAGACGCAGTGTGCGTTCTTATAAGGATAAACCAATAGCGGAAAAAGATTTAATGAGAATTCTGGAGGCTGCGCGCCTCGCGCCGTCTGCCAAGAACTTTCAGGAATGGCGTTTTGTGGTAGTAAAAGATAAAAGAATAAGGGAAAAATTATCCGAGGCAGCCAAAGGGCAGCGTTCCGTAGCCCAAGCGCCTGTTGTTATTGCCTGCTGCGCCAAGACTGATAATCATGTAATGACCTGCGGGCAATTGTGCTACCCTATAGACCTTGCTATTGCCATTGATCATATGATTTTAGAGGCAACGGAGCTTGGCATAGGAAGCTGCTGGATAGGCGCATTTTACGAGGACAGGGTAAAAGAAGTACTCAATATACCCGAGGCAATAAGAGTTGTGGAACTTTTGCCTTTGGGCTATCCTGCCGATAAAAAACCTGTTGAAAAGCCAAGGCTTTCCTTAAAAGAAATTGTTAAATACGAAAAATGGAGCTAATTGAACTGGCTTAACAGGGTCTTCTTAAACAATATTCTGTGATTTTGGCATTTCGGGCACCATTCCGGTGGGCGCGTATCTACCTTATGCCCGCATATCTGGCATACATAACCAAATCCCGTAATATCGTATTGTGGTTTTTCTTGCGGGTTTTCGAGTATTTTTAAGGAATGCATAGTTTACCTCCTATAGTATATAACCCACAAGGAAGCAAAATATTCCAATTATCTTTTATATAACCCTATCAATTCAGCCTTATCAAGTATATGGCCCTGCATTGCTTTTTCAAGCTGCGCCTTACTTATGCCTTCTTGCAAATTTAATACGGTATCCAGAGCATATATCTTAAAGAAATAGCGATGTGTCTTTCCGGGAGGCGGGTATGGGCCGTGATAACTCATTTCTCCGGCAGTATTTGCCCCTTGTTTTCCGGAAGCACTGTTTTCCTCTATTTTAGATGTGACCGGAATATCAAACACCACCCAGTGCACCCATGTGCCAGATACTGCGTCAGGATCCTCGACTATTAGGACAAGGCTTTTTACGCCTGCTGGTATATTTTCTATGGTTAGCGGCGGATTGATATCCTCGCCTTTGCCGGTAAATTTATCCGGCATAAGCTGATTATTTTTAAATTCAGGGCTTTTTATTTCCATTGATTTATCCGCTCAAAAAACACTTCTTTTGTCTGGATATTGGCGTCATACACACCCTGTACCCAATAATCATTAATCCATAAGAATTTAATCCTGTGAACTCCGGATGTAAGGCCGGCGATAAAACTGCCGCTTCTATATTTGGTAGCGCTTGCAGGAACAACGATATCGCCTTTGTAAATATCATCCACAAATACTTTAAGGTTGAATGCGGTATATGTATCGGGGATTTTGCCAAAAATATTCTTAGCCTTAAGCCCTATCTTCCATTGTCCATTTGTGCCGGACGGAACAATAATATCGTATGCCGTCTTCTGCTTGAAAAAAAAAATAT
>JAFGKX010000140.1 GCA_016928375.1 Candidatus Omnitrophota bacterium
ATATTTTTTTTAGCAGCCCTTATCCCGCTCGGATTTTGTTTTATCAGCACGTATTCAAGAGGCGCGTGGATGAGCATGTACCTGGCGGGGATTATAATAATTTTGCTGAAAAATAAAAAATTATCTTTTGCCCTGATAGCGCTGGTGATTATTCTATCGGTATTTATGCCTCAGAGTGTAAAAGACAGATTTGGCGGCGCTGCGGATTTTAGCGAAGGCACAACCTCGCAGAGAATAAAGCTTTGGAGCGGGTGCCTGGAAATGATAAAAGTCCATCCCGTATTGGGCTTTGGTGTCAATACCTACACAAAAAATTTCCCGGATTTTAAGCCCAAAAACTGCCTTGATTCGATATATACGCATAACTGCTATATGCAGATGGCAAGTGAAATAGGCATAGTGGGGTTAACGCTATTTTTGATATTTATAACTTTGTGCTTGTTTTATATAGGCAGTTCTGTAAAAATGTTGCCTTTAGGCTGGATTCGCAGCATGGCCATAGGCATATTTGCCGGAATAGCGGGATTTTTACTGCATTCCGCAGTAGATACCCATCTGTATTCTACGACCATGGCAGTCATGTTTTATTTTTTATTGGGATTATGTATAGCATTGTGTAACTATGCCAGAAATAGCCGTCCTTAAAGACATAAAAAAAATAGTAATTTTCCGTACTGACCGCATAGGAGAAGTGCTGCTTTCTACGGTATGTATAGATATTTTTAAAAAGCATTTCTCCAAAAGCCGTATAAGCTTTGTAACATCCGGTTATTCTAAAGACATTGTTTGCGCAAGAAAAGACACAGATGAAGTATTCGTGTTCAGCACAATATCGAAAAAAAGTTCATTTATTGGGCTGCTTGGCCTCTGCCGCTACCTGAAAAGAAACAAATTTGATTTGGCTGTGATATTAAATCCGCACAAATTGCTGCATGCAGCTGTTTTTTTATCCGGTATAAAGCACAGGCTTGGCTATGACAGAAAATGGGGCTTTTGCCTTAATCATAAAATAGAAGACTTAAAGCATGAAGCCAAAAAGCATGAAATAGAATATACGCTGGATTTATTGAAGGCAATAGGCATTGAGGCCGCGGCTGTCTCGCCCCGCATGGAAGTCAGTGACAAAGATGTTTCTTATACAGATGGTATTATTAAGCAATTTCAGCTTAATAACGGAAAGCCAATAGTTGTTATTTGCGCAGGAAGCAGCAACCCCGGAAAGATGTGGAATAAGGAAAACTTTATTTCACTTATAAACAGGATAAAAAACGAATTTAACTGCAATATTGTTTTAATCGGAAGCAGCGCGGATAAACAGGTAAATACGCAGGCAGCCCTGGATCTTACAGGGGTATTTACCATAGGGCAATTAGCCGCGTTTTTTAAAAAATGCCGCTTGTTTATCGGCAACGACTCGGGCCCAATGCATATTGCTGCCGCATGCGGCGTGAGCGTGGTAGCATTATTCGGAAAAGTGTCAAGCCCCGTGAGGTGGCGCCCGTGGGGCAAAGGGCATATTATCCTGCATAAAGAAGACATAAATAAAATCAGCGTAGATGAAGCGATAGAAGCGGCGAAGAAAATTATATGAAAATACTGATAGCGAATCCATTCGGCATAGGCGATGTTTTGTTTACTACGCCGTTAATAGCCAATATGAAGCGCCAGGCGCCTGATATGAAAATAGGGTATCTATGCAACAGGCGCGTTGAGCCCCTGCTTAAAAACGACAATCGAATATACAAAATATTTGTCTATGAAAAAGACGAGTTAAGGGATGTGTGGGAAAAATCGAAATGCCTGTGCTTGAAAGAGTTGAAACACCTTATGTCGGATGTGAAAAAAGAAAATTTTGACTGCGTATTCGATTTTTCATTAGCCGGAGAATTTGGGTTTTTCTTTTGGCTGGCGGGTATAAAGAAAAGAATAGGGTTCAATTACAGAGACCGCGCGAAATTCCTGAATAAAAAAATTCCATTTTCCGGATTCAAAGACAAACATGTTGTCGAATATTATCTTTCACTGCTTAAATTCATAAATATTGCGGCAGAGGAAAAAAATACAAAGGCGTTCACAAATAAGGCAGATAAAGACAAGGCAGCGGAGTTTTTGAAAAGAAACGGATTGAATGCACAGGATAAAATAATCGCGGTTTCTCCCGCAGCCGGAGCAAGCTGGGGCAGGGATTCATACAGAAAACATTTTCCAAAGGAAAGATTTGCCAAAGTATGCGACAGGATTATCCGGGAAAATATCGCCAAAGTAGTGCTGCTTGGCGATAAGAAAGAAAAGCCGATACTGGATGCAGTCGTAAGCGCTATGCATAATAAGCCGGCAATAGTTTCTTCAGGCCTTTCGCTCGGCGAATATATATCGGTTTTATCCTACGCAGGGCTTTTGCTCACTAATGACGGAGGCCCGCTTCATATTGCGGTTGCTTTGGGGATACCGACTGTTTCGATATTCGGGCCTGTGGATGAGAAAATATACGGCCCATATCCGCCCAGTAAAATGCATAAGGTAATTACATCTTCTGTTGAATGCAGGCCGTGCTATAAAAATTTTAAGTTACCGGAATGTAAAAATACGCGCTGCCTGTCAGGCGTAAGCGAGGATGAGGTTTTTACAGCCTGCGCCGGAGGAATAAAAGGTTAACATGGAAAAGGCCCCTGTTTCAGTAGTGATAATTACAAAAAATGAGGAAAAAAGGCTGCGTGACTGCCTTTTATCCGTAAACTGGGCAAAAGAAATAATTATAGTAGATGATGAAAGCACTGATATGACTGTTGATATAGCCCGGGAATATACGGATAAAATATTTATAAGAAAAATGGATATGGAGGGCGCGCACAGGAACTTCGCTTATTCCAAAGCAGCCGAAGCCTGGATATTAAGCCTTGACGCGGATGAACGGGTAAGCGAAGAGCTTAAAAATGAAATTATAAAAATCGTAACAGCGCCTAACGCCTGCAACGGTTTTGCCATACCGAGGAAAAATTATATAGGCGATTACTGGATCAGATACGGCGGGTGGTATCCGAGCGCGCAGCTTAAATTGTTCAAAAATGGCGCTTTAAAATATGAAGAAGCGGAAGTGCACCCCCGCGTTTTTATGCAGGATCCCAGAGGGGAATTAAAAGGCGATATAATTCATTATACATATAAAAATATCGGTGATTTTGTATCAAAACTCAATAAACAAACTACGTTAGAAGCAAAAAAATGGATAAGAGATAGAAGAAAGATGTCTCTTTCAAGGGCCCTAAGGCGTACTACGGACAGATTTTTCCGTTCGTATAATAAAAAGCAGGGCAAAAAAGACGGCATCATAGGATATGTTCTTGCAATACTCGGCGGATTTTATCAGATGTTAAGTTATGCGAAATACTGGGAGGAAAAATTGAAACAGCCGCCTATTTTTTTCAAAAAAATAGGCGGCTGTCCCAATTTTTCTCCGAAGAAGCTGAGCGTTGTCGTACTTACCAAAGACTGCGAAGCCGATATCGCTAATTGCCTCGAGTCTGTAAAATGGGCCGATGAGATCATTATTATAGACGGCTATAGCACAGACAAAACACTCGATATCTGCCGTAAATATACAAATAAAATAATACAGCATAAGCACGAGGGTGATTTTGCCCAGGAAAGAAATATCGGTATAGATAATTCAACGGGTGACTGGGTATTGCAGCTCGATTCGGACGAAATAGTGACCGAAAGCCTTAAAAAAGATATAGAGCAGGTATTAAGCGATAAAGAAGAACCGTATGCTGCGTATAAGTTCAGGAGGAAGAATTTTTTCCTTGGGCATTTTATGCGATGGGGCGGTTGGTATCACTACTCGCTGCATTTTTTAAGAAAAGGCAAGGCAAGGTATAAAGGCAACATACACGAGAAAATGCTAGTTGACGGAACAATAGGGAAGCTGGAAGGCGCTGTTGAACATTATCCCTTTAAAAGCATATCGCAGTTTGTGGACAGGCATAATAAATATTCCGATTATGAGGCAAAAAAGATTTTAGAAGAGCAGGGAATTTTAAGCGACGAT